>CAYPNN010000289.1:0-3001 GCA_964412065.1 uncultured Candidatus Bathyarchaeia archaeon | reverse complement strand
CACTAGGGATGAACACGAACGCCCCTAGTGAACTCGCTCCCTCATATTCACTCCACTAAGGCACACAAAGAAGGGCCACGCGATATAAAGATTTCTAGCATAATCATGGTAACCTGAATCACCCCTTTTTTATCTCACCGCTCCGCGACTTTACTCCTCACATTGTAGCGTCAGGGTTTGGAAAACCTTTATACGCATATACGCTGTTCAGAGGGGTGCATTAGGCGGCTCTGAACGGAGCATAGATAAGGAAAATGTCCGAGAGAACGGTGATCGACGGAGACGGCCTCATACTTGGCAGGATGGCGAGCACGGTAGCCAAGAGGCTTCTCGCGGGCGAGACCATAGACATAGTCAACGCCGAGAAGATCATCGTATCCGGTAAACGCAGGATGATCATTGAGAAGGAGAAGGAGTTCCTCGACGTGGGAGGGTTCGGCAAGGGGCCGACCCACTACAGGCAGCCCCACAGGATGGTGCGCAGGACCATCAGGGGGATGCTGCCCCACAGGAAGAGCCACGGCAGGGACGCCTACCGCCGCCTCAGGGTCCACATAGGCGTGCCTAGGGAGCTGGAGGCCGCCGATAAGGAGAGCATCCCAGAGATCCACTCCGGCAAACTGAGCCGCAGGTTCGTGACCGTGGGAGAGATCGCCGAAGCCATCGGCTGGAAGAAGTGAGACAGTATGTCAAGTAGAAGAAGATCTGTTCTGGCCGTCGGGAAACGCAAGACGAGCAAGGCTAGGGTCGTAATATCAGAGGGAAAAGGCAGGGTGAGGATCAACAACACGCCGATACACCTACTCGAGCCCTGGATAGCACGGGAGAAGATAATGGAGTCCCTGAGGCTTGCCGGCGACTACGCGGGTAAGGTTGACATAAAGGCCAAGACGCACGGCGGAGGCGTCATGAGCCAGGCGGAGGCGGTCAGGATGGGCATCGCCCAGGGCCTCGTCAAGTACACCAGGAGCAAGCGCCTCAGGAACAGGTACATAGAGTACGACAGGACGATGCTAGCAGGCGACGCCCGCCGCAAGGAGGCGAAGAAGTTCGGCGGCCCAGGCGCGAGGCGCAGGAAACAGAAGAGCTACAGGTAGATTCGTATGGTTCGAATGATCTCACCCGTCGTGGATAGCAGGGGCAGGGTCCGCGAGGGCAAGGGCTTCAGCGGCGAGGAGCTGAAAGCCGTGGAGCTGACCCCCAGGAGGGCCAGGAGCCTCGGCATACCGTACGACTGCCGCCGAAAGACAAGCCACGAGGAGAACGTGGAGGCCCTAAAGGAGTACGTCGGGTCGGCTGAGACGGCGGGGCTGAGGTTCAGGAAGCCGAGGCAGGCCTCCAAGCCCCACGTCGGCAGGGCGTTCAGGGGCAGGACCAGCGCAGGCAAGAAGATGCGGAACCTCAGCCGCAGGAAATAGCTTCTTTTAACGCCCCCCATTAAACGGTAAACATTAATATAGCGCTACACTGTATTGGAGCGATTCCGTTGAGGCATCGAGTCTACGTGATAAAAGACCCCGAGGTAGCGAAGCTGCTGGCCGACGAGACCAGAAGGCAGATACTGAACAAGCTTAGACACGACGAACTCTCGACGACGGACCTCGCCAAGGCTTTGAACAGGAACCACAGCAGCATCGTCCATCACCTAAACCAGCTGCTGGAGGCGGGGCTCATCGAGGTCACCCGCGAGGAGAAGGTGAGGAACATGGTTCAGCCCTACTACAGGAGCGTAAGCCATAGCTTCCACGTGGCCTACAGCCTCACCGAGGCGCTCAGCCAGGACCCCGACTACTCGGCGTGGCAGGAGGAGTACATCGACAACATGCTCCTGGCCCTGAACGGGTACGGCATCTCCGTCCCTGAGGAGCGGAGAGACGAGGTGAGAGACCTGCTTCAAAAGTGTTACCTCGGCCAGAAGAAGGCTTACGAGGAGAGGATCACTAAGAGAACCAGCGTGCCTGAGGTGAGCAGGTACGCGGCCCGTAACACGGCTAACATACTCAGCCACATACAGCTCATGAAGGATCAGGAGTACATGGACGCTTTGCACCGTCTGTCAGAGATCATAGCAGAGCACCAGGGGGATCAGCAGGGTTAATGTCGAGGGACGGCGATCAAGAGACGCGGAAGGTCGAGTGGAGCACATTCAGGCGGCTCTTCAAGTACATTCTGCCTTACTGGGAGCTGAAGGCCGTGGTGCTGCTGGCGGTCGTGACGACGGTTCTAAGCGTCCTCTCCCCGGCAATCATAGGCGACGTCGTGGACATGGTGAGGGATGTCGCCGGGAGAGGCGAGATAAACGTGGGTACGGGAGTGGAGCGTTACGCATACGCGGTGCTCCTACCTGTGGCGAACTGGCTGGCCGCCTCGATGGCGATGCAGCCAGGCTACGCGTCGCTGCTCGTGTTCAGCTTCAGCCTCATAGTCATCGCCGCCCTGAACGGGTACCTGAACTACCTCACCAGGTACGCTACGACCCTCATCAGCCAGCGAGCTGGGTTCGACATGAGGGACGACATGTACAGGAGCCTGCTTGAGAAGTCGTTCAGCTTCTACGACCGGCAGCGCACGGGGCAGCTCATGGCCAGGGCGACGGGAGACATCAACATGCTGGAGCGTTTCTTCAACATGGGGTTCAGGATGGCGCTGGGAAACCTCCTGCTCCTGGTATTCGTCGTCTGGTCCATGGTCAGCCTCGACCCGGGGCTGACCCTGGTTTCCGTGTTGATCCTGCCGTTCCTGCTGTACACGACACTCCGATACAGCAGGATGGTGAGCCCCATGTGGAGGGAGGTCAGGGAGCAGAACGGAGTCATCACCACGGTCCTCCAGGAGAACCTCACCGGCCTCCGGGTGGTCCGCGGCTTCAGCAGGGAGGGCTACGAGGAGGAGAAGTTCGCCGTCGAGTGCAGGAAGTACTTCGACATCAACGTGACCATGGCGAGGATCAGGGCCTTCTTCATGCCCCTGGCCAGCCTCATATCCAGCATCGGCGTGGTGC
>CAYPNN010000288.1:0-3008 GCA_964412065.1 uncultured Candidatus Bathyarchaeia archaeon | reverse complement strand
CTTCAACCCCCCTGAGCGGGTGTGGGAGGCGAAGATATTCGCTGTCTACCACACAGAGGAAAGCACCCTGGTGTTCAGCTACGGCAACGGGAAGCTGAAGCTGCCGGGAATGTACGAGTTCGAGCTGGACGAGACCTACAGGATAACGTACCGCAGCAGGAGCAGGAACTGGGCCGAGTTCGACATAAGGGTGGAGAAGATCGGCTGACCCCCGTGGGGTGCATGTTTTGAGGCGCGTCATCGACTCCCACGTCCACATGGAGGGCCTCGGGGACGCCGACGCGGTCTTGAGCCGCGCCAGGGAGGCGGGCGTCGACGCCGTGGTGGCCGTCGGAGGCGACGCCGAGTCTTCTGCGTACGCGCTGGAGCTTGCCGAGATGCAAGGAGGCTATGTGATCCCTGGCGTGGGGGTGCACCCCTCGGAGGCGCTCAACGTGGACCTCGGGGAGGCGCTGAGGTTCGTCAGGGAACACGCTGGCAGGGCGACCCTCGTCGGCGAGGTGGGGCTCGACTACGCATACCCCTTCGCCAGGACGGATGGGGCCAGGGAGAGGATGCGCGCCCTCTACTCTGGGCTCCTGGAGGTTGCCGCCGAGGAGGGGCTGCCCGTCTCCGTCCACAGCCGCTCCGCGTACAGGGACTCCCTGGACATCCTCAGGCGACACGACGTGCCCGGCGCCGTGTTCCACTGGTACGACGGGCCGCTCGAGACGCTGAGGCTGATCCTGGACTCGGGTTTCTACGTGTCCGCGACGCCCGCGGCGGAGCACAGCAAGGGCCACAGGGCGGCTCTGGCGGAGGCGCCCAT
The DNA here is from genome assembly GCA_964412065.1 of uncultured Candidatus Bathyarchaeia archaeon. Classification (GTDB taxonomy): domain Archaea; phylum Thermoproteota; class Bathyarchaeia; order TCS64; family TCS64; genus RBG-16-57-9. The sequence continues at coordinate 2,200 of CAYPNN010000288.1, read as the reverse complement.
GGATCGCATACTCGTCGAGACAGACTCACCCGTGCACCTCAGGAGGCTGGGCAGACGGTCCGAGCCGGCGGACGTCTGGCTCACCTTCCACGCGCTGGCGGAGATAAAGGGTATGGAGCCCAGGGAGGTAGCCGGGATCGCTACCCGGAACACCGAAACCTTATTCCGGGATGGCCCGTAGTCATTGCCTCGGAGCGTCTGACCGTTGTCTTCTGGGCCCCGCAGGTTCGTCTTCAGGCCGTTCAGCTTCCTGTACCTCGGGGTGCTGTTCCTCCTCTTCGTCTTCATGGGCTCCATCTTCACGACGTTCTTCAGGAACCTCATCGTCGAGGCCCTTGGGGTGCCGCCCGAGGCGTACGGGGCGGTGCTGTTCCTGAGCCTGGTGGGCAGCTACATCAACATCCCGTTGACGACCGTGGAGGCCCGGGTGCCCATCTACACGTACAGGGAGGTCAGGTTCTGGATGGTGACGTGGAGGCTGCCTCAGATGGAGATGGGGGTCAGGCGGACGTACATCACCGTGAACCTCGGCGGGGCCGTGGTGCCGGTGCTCATCTCGGCGTACCTGGTGCTCTGGTCCATACCGGCTCACAGCGCCGACGTCGTATTGAGCTACCTCCAGGTCCTCGCGGTCCTGGCCGTCGTCACCTATAGCACCCACAGGAGCTCCCGCATAGTTAAGGGGCTGGGTATAGCGACCCCCATGTTCGGGCCCCCCGTGACCACGGCGTTGACGACGCTGTTCGTCGACCTTCTGAGCCCCATGAGCTGCCCCGCCCAGATAGCGTACGTGGGCGGCACCCTCGGCGCCCTCATAGGAGCCGATCTCCTGAACCTGGGGAAGCTGCCTGAGCTGGGGGCGCCGGTGGCCAGCATAGGCGGTGCGGGTACCTTCGACGGCATCTACCTCACCGGCCTCATCAGCGTGTCGCTTGTGCTGCTCCTCTACTAGGACAACTCTATTATGGGGTGCGCCGTTAATCCTTGCCCATGCAGAGGGTGAGCTTCGAGGTTGAGGGCGACCCGGTGCCCAAGGCGAGGCCGAGGACGGTGAGGAAGGGCGGGAGGACGTGGAGCTACACGCCCAAGAAGGTCACCGTGTGGGAGAGGCTGGTCAGGGAGGAGGCTGAGATGCACTTCGAGGAGCCTTTCGACTGCCCCGTGGCGCTGACCCTGGGGTTCTACCTGAGCCGCCCGAAGAGCCGCCGGAAGGATAACTACGTGGCCACGACGCCGGACCTGGATAATCTGGAGAAGGCGCTGCTTGACGGGTTGAACGAGGTGGCGTACGCCGACGACAGGCTGGTGGTGGTGAAGAGCAGCGCCAAAATGTACGTGAGGCCGGGGGAGGCGCCCAGGGTGTCGGTGGTGGTGGCTCCGCTAGGGAACCAGCTGAGGATCGACGGGTTCCTGGGCGATTAGTTTTATCTGTGGGCGATGTATTCTGTGGGTGTGCAGGGGTAGCCAAGCGGACTACGGCGCCAGTCTTGAAAACTGGTTCCCACCCGGGAGCGTGGGTTCGAATCCCACTCCCTGCGCCACAAAAAATCCTTGGATTAACTCTGTTCCTCTCCAGTTTCCATGATCCAGACTCGTGCGCGTGCTACCAAACGCATGGACGATATACGTCACCGCTTAAAGTTTACAAAAACAGAATAATTAAAAAAAAGGGGGAAAGTTATGATATCTCTTCAAAGACTGTTGACGTCTTTTGTCTTTTGTATAGGTCCCACCCGAACAGAGTCGCCAGAAAGACGACGGCTATCACTACGAAGGCCGTCTTAGCCTCTGGTGGGTTGGGCAGAATTCCTAGGAGGAATTGGCACCTACCTATGAACAGGGCGTATCTTGTGAGAACCGTGTACCCGAATGCCGAGCCGAAGCCCGCCATCATAGTGTATCTAGCTATCTTGTCGACGCCTTTCATCAGCCCAGTATCACGTTTAATCCCGTATCCGGTGAACCAGAAGTAGAGTAGAACGCAGGGCACCATTATGGCTACCAGTATGTTGTTGAAAGACGATACGAGGTCGCCTGAGACGAAGAGAGGCATCGACATCTGCCCTTTTATCTGGCTCAGGAACTGAGCGAAGATTATCGTCTGCATTGCCTGTCCTATGCCGGTCCCGACCAGAATGGCCAGAGGCAACCTGTAGAGGTAGAAGTACTTCTTTGAGAACCTGAAGTACCAGAGTAGGCC
>CAYPNN010000287.1:0-3032 GCA_964412065.1 uncultured Candidatus Bathyarchaeia archaeon | reverse complement strand
GGGCGGGGTCATCGGGGTGACGCCGTACTTCGCGAAGAAGGCGGGGGACTCGACCCTCACCGACGACCTCATGGACCAGGTGGACGCCACCGTCGATCTCGTGGGCTCAGATCACGTCGGCTTCGGCTCCGACCTCGACTTCAGGAACAGCGTCACGAGGGCGGCCCACATCTGGAAGCACCCCCACCGCATCGACGTCGACTACTTCACTCCCATGGACGAGACCTGGGGCTACGGGTGGCTCGAGCACATGCCCAACCTCACCATGGGCCTCGTCGCCCGCGGCTACAGCGACCAGGAGATCAAGAAGATCCTGGGCGGCAACTGGGTCAAGCTTTTCAAGAAGGTGTGGAGAGGCTGACCCGTTTTTCTGTGACCTTTTTACCGTCGTCACAGTTTCAAACAGGGACAGTGCACACGCCGGAAATCAACCTGTAGTATTCACTATAGGTTCAATGGTTGACCGCTCAATTGCCCACCAGCTACTCGGCGACGCCGCCGATGAAACCGGCAGCTGGATCATAGTATACGACTTCATCGAACACAAGCCCAACCCAAACTTCTGGGTGAACCTGAAACGGATAAGCAACTCGCGCGGCGGCGGACTGATACAGTACAGCGTCTACCAGACGGAAAGCCTCAGGGAAGCCCAGGCGGTGCGGAGACTCGTGAACCATTACGGAGGGGAGGCGATGGTGTTCAGATGCATCGAGACCAGCCTATAGTATTCGCTATAGGTTCAACATGTAGTATTGACTACAGGTAGAACATGTAGTATTAACTACAGGTTGACTTGCCTCTAAAGCGATTAGAGGAAGAACTCGGGCTCCCTTCTGGCGCCGTAGTTGGTGTGCAGCCATGCCGCCACCCTCTTCACGCCCTCGTGCTCCCAGCGGCGTGCGCCGGTGGGGCAGCCCTTGACGCAGGCGGTGCACGATATGCAGCCCGCCTTCTCGGTCTCGACTGCGTCGGACACCTTCACCGCCCCCGTGGGGCACACCCTCGCACACTTTCTGCACAGGATGCAGGCCTCGGGGTCGGATTCGGGGCTTCTGGGCTCTCTGGATCTACGCTCTTTGTACGGTTTGTTGCCCGGGACAGCCAGCTCGTTTATCGAGGTCAACCCGTCCAGCTTCGTCTTTGCCTTCGCGCCGAACGCTCTGGCCTTCCCAAGGTCGGCCTCGTCTGGGCGGCCCGTGGCTATGGGCGTCTCCGGCGTGCTATAGCTGTGCTCGCCTATGAACGCCGCGCCAGCCACCGGCCTGAACCCCCTCTCCACCGCGACATCCCTGAGCTCCAGAAGCGCGTCCTCGTAGGCCCTGTTCCCGTAGACGGCGACCACGACCGCCGGGGTGTCGTCTCCCGTCAGCCTCCTAATCCTCTCAGCCGCGACGAGGGGCATGCGTCCGCCGTAGACGGGGGCGGCGATGACGACGAGCTCGTCCGCCTCGAAGCAGTGGCTCCCCGCGTCCGGCGGCGTCAGGTCGACGTGGCTGTGCTCCGCGGCGACTCCCCTCGCGACGGCCTCCACGGTCTTCTTGGATGTGCCCGTGGGAGAGAAGTACACCAGCTTTACCCTCTTGATCTCCATCCTTGTCTACGTCTGTGTCAGAGCTGTAAAAGGTTCCGGGGACGCGATCATTGCATAGGCTTTAGTGCTCGACGAGTCAACTATGCTATATGGAAGATCAGCTTTTCCCGCCCTACACCAACCCTGGGGCGGACACGTACAGGCAGAAGATACTGCCCCTCCGTCTGCGCATGGAGGTCTACAACGGCTGGCTCAGGAAGCGGCTTGAGACGCTGCTGCCCAGGCTCATGGACGAGTGCGGCGTCGAGATGTGGCTAGTCGTCGCCCGGGAGTACAACGAGGACCCCGTGATCATGAGCCTGCTGCCTGAGCCTAACCTCTACGCCCGGCGCCGCACAATCCTCGTGTTCCACAGACGGCCCGACGAGGTCGAGAGGCTGGCCGTCTACCGCTACGGGTTCGGCGACTTCTACGAGGGCGTCTGGGACCCCGAGAAGGAGGGGCAGCACCAGTGCCTCGCCCGCATCATACGGGAGAAGAACCCCGAGAACATAGGCATCAACGTCGGCAGCACCTGGGCCTTCGGCGACGGCCTCACCCACGGGGAGTACACGCTCCTGGTGGACGCCCTCGGCGACCTGAGCGAGCGCCTCGTCTCGGCCGAGATGCTCTGCATACGGTGGCTCGAGACCCGCGTACCGGAGGAACTGGAGGCATACCCCACGCTCGTGGAGCTCACACACGCCATAATACAGGAGGCGTTCAGCAGCAAGGTGATAACGCCTGGGGTCACCACCAGCGAGGACGTCCAGTGGTGGATAAGGCAGAAGATGCTGGACCTGGGCGTCGAGATGTGGTTCCCCGCCACCGTGGACCTCCAGGGCCAAGGCGTCAGGCACGACGACGAGGAGAAGCGCGAGACCATCATGCGGGGCGACCTCCTCCACTGCGACGTCGGGTTCTACTACCTGGGCCTCGCAACAGACGTGCAGCAGAACGCCTACGTGCTGAGGCACGGCGAGGCGGACGCCCCCCAGGGGTTGAAGGACGCCCTCGCGGACGCCAACCGGCTGCAGGACCTTCTCGCCGACGCCATGAAGACTGGGCGAACCGGCAACACGATACTGAAGACGGCGCTGGAGAACGCCAGGAAGGCGGGCCTCAACCCCAGCGTATACACGCACCCCATCGGCGTCCACGGCCACGCCGCGGGCCCCACCATAGGCCTCTGGGACCAGCAGGACGGCGTCCCCGGCAGAGGAGACCACCCGCTGCACCCGGACACCTGCTACGCGATAGAGCTCAACGCCAAGCGCGAGGTGCCCGAGTGGGGCGGCCAGGAGGCTCGGATGAGCCTGGAGCAGGACGCTTGGTGGACAGGAGAGGAGCTGGTGTTCCTCGCAGGCCGACAGAAGAGGCTGCACCTGGTGAGCTGAGATGGTAGACATCGAAGCAATAGGCGCCAAGGCGCTGGAGTACGACAAGCACAGCGGCTGCAGCC
>CAYPNN010000286.1:0-3051 GCA_964412065.1 uncultured Candidatus Bathyarchaeia archaeon | reverse complement strand
TCATACCTCCGTGGATGTCTCAAAACCGGGACCGGATCAAGGAGACGGTGCTCAGCGCCGCGGAAGACGCTGAGAGGGTCGACGACATCGAGTTCATGATAGGGGAGATGGGCGCCGGGAGATACAGCTTGGACGCGTATCTCAGAGGCATCGAGGCGGCGGAGGAGTTCGGAGCCTCCATCTACGCTGTCGCTTTCCCCAGGGGCGACTGGAAGGCCTCCATGAAGAAGTTCAGCGACGATGTCATCGCCTCCTACAGGTCATGACCGTTTTTATCAAGAGTCTTCCATGTTTGACGCGCGGGTTCCCCCTCAGATCGTCATAACTCTTTTCCCGTCGAAGAATGGTCTTATAGAGAAAACGTTGAACGAGGAGGACCACGTCTTCGTAGGCCGGGTGGCGCGATACGCGGCTGCGCTGTCGTTCATGTTCATCGGCTACGGCCTCATACAGCCGCTCCTGTCCCTCTACACCAGCGAGTTCGTCGGGGCGTCGTATCTTCTCGTGGGCGCCCTGATGTCTACGATAGGCCTCGTGAAGGCCTCGATGGGGCCGGTGAGTGGCTTCCTTTCGGACAGGTATGGGAGGAAAAGGATGGCGTCGCTGGGCGCCGTCAGCATGGCTGCGAGCCTCCACGTCGTCACCTAGGCTAGGTCCAGCGCCCAATTGGGGGCCGCCTTCATGCTCTTCGGGCTGGGGCAGGCGTTCTTCTTCCTTGCGTTGATGACCGCCATAGTGGAGGCCGCCGGGGCGGGCAGGAGGGCGATGGCCATGGGGCTCTACGAAGCCGTCAACGGCTTCAGCCTGCTGATAGGCACATACCTGAGCGGGCCCCTGACCGAGGCTTTGGGGATGAGGCCCGTGTTCGGGTTGGCCACCGTATTCATGTTCCTCAGCTCAACGATCTGCGTCTTCCTCCTCCGAGAGACCATGGCCAACGACGTCGACGCCAGGCTCCTCGACCTGGGTGGGATGAGGGGCATCGTCAGCAAGGAGTACCTCGTCGCCATGGCCGGCGGCTTCCTGTTCATGTACACCCACAACGTCTTCATGGCAGTCATACCTCTCTACACGACCCTGAGCATGGGAATATCCGCGGGGTTCCTGCCCATCCTGTTCGCGGTGATGTCAGGCAGCACGGCGTTAGCCTCCTTCGTCTCGGGCTCCGTCTCGGACAGGTTCGGGAGGAAGCCGCCGATGGCGGCGGGGCTGCTGGTCGCAGCCATCGGCTACGCGCTGATGCTCCTCTTCAAGACCAAGACCATGATCGTCGTCTCGACCCTGACGCTGGGGCTCGGCGGCGGCTTCTTCCACCCCGTCGCCAGCGCCATAATCGCCGACATATCCAGCGAGGAGACCAGAGGCAAGGCCTTCGGGTTCTACCGCCTCGTGAGAGACCTCGGCACCTTCGCCGGCCCAGCCGTCTCCGGGGTGGTGAGCAGCCTCCTCGGCGTCGAGTCCCTCTTCGTGCTGAACATCGGTCTGAACCTGATTGTAGCCCTGCTCGCCCGGTTCGTCATCGAGGAGACCCTGAGCCGCGAGTAATCGAAGTTCATCTATGGAATTGAATCGGCTTCCCGGATCATTACCCTATAACCATCGACCAGGGCAGCCTTCGATGGCATGAAAAAAATTTGATACGTCACCGTATCTCCCAGTCTTTCGCATCCATCTCCGCGACGAAGTCGACGAGGAGACCCACCAGAGCGTCGTTCATGAGGGCCCCCTTCTCCCTCGTCGCCTTCGTCGGGTCCCCCGTGGCGCCGTAGGGCGTGAGCTCGTCGAAGGTCCACTTCACCTCGACGTGGGGCGGCAGGTCGGGGACGACTCCCCTCGCCCTGTCCATGTCCACGAGCCCCGGGTCCACCCTGAGCATCATGCTGGTCTCGCCCTCGCCTGCGTGGCCCAGGCCGCCCTACACCTCGAAAGTTCCCGGCGGCACAAGCTCCCCTGCGGCGACCCACCACGCCTCAAGCACCGCTATCTTGAACCCGGGGTGCAGCGTCCTGTACTCCCGGGAGGCGGCGTCGATGGCCGGTATGTTGCCGTCGTGCCCGTTGACTATGAGGAGCCGCATGACGCCGTGCTTCGTCAGCGACTCGAACACCTCGGTGAGGACGTGCATCAGGGTCTCGGTGCTCAGGGTTATGGCTATGGGGAAGCTGCTGTAGTGGACGCTCATGCCTATGGGGATGGTGGGCAGCATCAGCAGCCCCTCCACCCTCTCGGAGACCTCGCGGGCGAGGTGCTCCGCCACCAGCGTGTCCGTGCCGTAGGGCAGGTGGTCCCCATGGTACTCCGTGGAGCCCACGGCGAGCACCGCCTTGTCGTAGCCACGCTCCCTGTACTCGTGGCCCCTCAACATTAGAAGACTGTGACTCAAACACACCACCAAACACGTATGGAGCCACCGGGTTAATATGCTTCAGGGTCACTCGTCGGGGGCCACGGGGTCAGGCTGCTCCGGGCCCACGACGCCCACCTTGATGTCCGCGTAGACGAAGTTCTCCGACGGCACGGGCGAGCCTGCGAGGCGCCTCAGCATCAGCAGCTGGCCCACGTGGGCCATGGCGTCCGACAGCGGCCCCTGAAGGAGCTGCATCTCCGTCACCTCCCTCGGCTTACTCTCAGCCATGGACGCGTCGAGCCTCATCAGAGTCTCGTAGAAGCGCTCCACCTCGGCGCCCCACGGCTCATCCTCGAAGCGCGTGGTCTCGTACCTCTCGTAGAAGCTGTGGGCGTAGCACAGCACGCCGGTCACGTGGTGCAGTATGCGCCTAGGCGTCCTCACCCCCATCCCGACATCCAGCTCAGGGTAGCCGGGCGGCGCGCCCCCGATAGCCTTCGACGCGTGGTAAGCGATGCTCGCCAAGAAGTGCCTCAGAGGCATGTCCCTGTCGTCCATATCCCCAAATGAGTCGGTAGAGGCATTGAGGCTTTCGGCGAGAAATCTGATCTGACCTGCTACTCAGGGCTCTCCCTGAGCCCCTCCAGCCGCCTTACCTCGTCCAGCGCCCTGATCGCCACCTCGATCATGTCCGGCTCGGGCTC
>CAYPNN010000285.1:0-3053 GCA_964412065.1 uncultured Candidatus Bathyarchaeia archaeon | reverse complement strand
CACGGAGGACGTCCATCATGAGCTCCGGGTTGTGGCTCGTGACGCCCAGGTGGTTTATTTTCCCGGCGTCCTTCGCCTCGAGGAGGCCCTCGAGTGCGCCCCCGGGGCTCCTCACCTTCTCCCACTCGTGCTCCTTGGAGATCATGTGGAGCTGGTAGAGGTCGATCCAGCCCGTCTGCAGCTTATCCAGGCTAGTCTCTAGATCCTTCAACAGCCCTTCTCTGTCGCGGTGCACTGACTTTGTCGCAATGAACACCTCGTCCCTCACATCAGTAAGGGCCTTCCCTATCCTCTCTTCGCTGGTGGTGTAGGCCCTGGCGGTGTCGAAGAAGTTGATGCCGAGCTCGTGGCTCCTCTTGACGACCTCGACGGCATCCTCCTCCGACAGCCTCTGAATGGGGATGCCTCCGAAGCCGACCCTCGTGGCGTTGAGCCCTGTCTTCCCAAGGACCCTTTTCTGGATGGTCATTTCCCTGAACATTGTAATTTTCTCATAAAACCTTGCGCTCGGCTGTCGAGTCGATTATCTGTGATATAGGGAGGAAAAGGAGGCTATCTACGGCTTGTTGCCTCCAAGACCTTCTCTATCGGCCTGTAAGGAATGTCGTAGCCGAAATGTTTAGGCCCCAGCAGCCTGAGGCCTTTCTCCGTCCTCCAGATGGGCTCAGCCCTCACGCCCACGACCGTCACCTCTCTGCCGTGTATCCACTCCGACGTCCACGCGTGTGAGAGACCCCACCCTGTGTTCGAGTCTATGACGTTCAGCCCGTCTGGGCTGGTGACCCACGGCTTCTCGTCGAGCCACGAGACGTGGTTCTCGTTCTTGTACCAGATCCTCATCTCGTGGCCCTCCCACTCGCCTGTCCCCTTGAGGATGCTGTACCCCCAGATGAAGCCGTACTTCTCCTCGAACAGCAGAGCCACGATCTTCCCGGTGAACAGCTTGTAGGCCCAGCCGTCGGACGCCTCCACTATCGACTCTATGGGGTCGTCGCCGGAGGCCTGAGCCTTCCTGATTGCCTTCCCTATGTCGATGGCGAAGGATATTGCCCCGGGGATGGCCGCCTTCTTCATTGCGCTGCCCTCCACCGCCAGGGGGCCCCCGGCTTGGCCCCCCGAGTATGTGGCGATGCCTTCAATGATCTCCTCGGCTCTCTGCCAGCTCAGGGCCTTCTCCAGTACGAGCATGTCTCCGAAGTTCGTGGTGATCACGGCGGGGGTCACGGGGACGTCATGGATGTTAAGCGAGGTTATGCTGCACTCGGGTACGGCCCTGTGGCCGCAGCCTGTGGCGTCTATGATCGGGTATCCCCTGTCGGGGTAGTGGATCAGCCCCCGCATCGCCATCTGCATGATCTCGCCCTGGAGCTGGGAGTAGATCTTCCTATCACCGATGAGCTCCATCAACCTCTTAAAACCCGCCTCCCCCCAGTCGGGTCCGGGAAGCTCCGACCAGCTGTTCATGGGCGCGAAGGTCTTGTCGTTCCTCTTTATCTGGTCGTGGACGAAGGCTCGACGGTCGAACCCCACACGGTTCACGCCGCCGTTGGCCGCGAAGTACCCGGGGTGGCCCATCCACCTGAGCCTCTGTTCGACTCGGACGCCTCCGCCTGTCCCGATCCCTGAGAGCACGATCTGGTCGTCCGGGACTTCTTTCAAGTCCACTAACTCGAAGACTTTACCCTGTTCCAGGGCTTCGTCGACCATCCTCTCAACGTCTTCTTCTTGCAGCCTCACGCCTCCGCCGCCTGTCGACAGGGCCATGGCTCCAGGCGTGTAAGCCAGCAAATCTTCTCTAGAGAGTATTCTACCCACGGTTTCACCAGTTTACCCTGTAGTCAAATTATCTTAAAAAAATATGTTTTTAATAGCTAACGAGTAAGCGACACTCGCATACGAAACAGGGTCAATTAAATCCAAGTAATAAAAAAATTGGTAGAGGCTATATCAGATCTTCAATGGGTCTGTGCGGTATGTCGTAGTTGAAGTGCTTCGGCCCCAGCAACCTCAGGCCCTTCTCGGTCCTCCATATGGGCTCAGCACGCACCCCTACAACGGCGACGTCTCTCCCGTGCTCCCACTCCGCCGTCCAGTAGTTGGAGAGGCCCCAGCCCGTCTCCGGGTCTACGACGTTCAGGCCGTCTGGGCTGGTTATCCACGGCTCCTCGTCCAGCCAGCTGACGTGGTTCTCGTTCTTGAACCATATCCTCAGGTGGCGTCCCTCCCAGTCTCCTGTCCCTTTGATCCAGCTGTACCCCCAGATGAAGCTGTACTTCTCCTCGAAGAGCAGGGCGTTCACCTTGCCCTCGAAGACCTTGTATGCCCAGCCGTCGGAGGCGTCGATCATGGCCTCTATCGGGTCGTCCCCCGAGGCCACGGCGTTCCTCATCGCTTTCCCGATCCTGATGGTGAAGGATATCGCTCCCGGGAGGAGAGCCTTCTTCATCAGCCTCCCCTCGACCGCCAGCGGCCCTCCGCAGGTTCCGCCCGAGTAGGTCGATATCCCCTCGACGATCTCCTCCGCACGCTGCCAGCTCAGGGCCTTCTCCAGCACCAGCAGGTCGCCCCACGACGTCGTGATCACAGCCGGGCAGACAGGCACGTCGTGTATGTTAAGCGTGTTTATGTTGACCTCCGGGACCGCCCTGTGGCCGCAGCCCGTCGCGTCGATGATGGGCCAGCCCTTGTCGGGGTAGGTGAGGAGGCCGCGCATGGACATCTGCATGATCTCGCCCTGGAGCTGGGAGTAGATCTTCCTGTCGCCGATGAGCTCCATCAACCTTCTCAGACCTGCTTCTCCCCAGTCGGGTCCGGGGAGCTCCGACCAGCTGTTCAGGGGAGCGAATGTCTTGTCCTTCAACATGATCTGATCGTGTATGAAGGCTCGTCCGTCGAAGCCCGTCCTTAGAACTCCGCCGCTGGACGCGAAGAATCCTGGCTGGTTCATCCACCTCAGTTTCTGCTCGACCCGGATGCTTCCCCCGGTCCCGAGCCTCGATAGAACGAGCTCGTCGTCGGGTATCTCGTCCACGTCGACGAGCCTGTACTCTTGT
>CAYPNN010000284.1:0-3064 GCA_964412065.1 uncultured Candidatus Bathyarchaeia archaeon | reverse complement strand
CGACCAGACCCTCCACCCAGGTCCTGTAGGCTCTCTGGGTGAGCGGCTGATAGATCACGGCGAACGGGCCTTCATCCAGCAGTATGTCGGTTATCTCCAAATACATAGACTCGCGCGCAGACAAGTCGTCCTCCATGGACGCAGCCTCACACAGGTCCGAAGTTACGTTGTTGTACCAAGTGTTGCGGTAGGAGAGCTGATGCATCTTCCAGTCTCCGAAGGCCCTCGCGTTGCAGTCTGGGTCAGGGTAGTCCGAGCCCCAGCCGGCGTACACCGTCTGGAGCCCCTGAGCCCTGTACCTCTCGTACATAGTCGAGGACGTTATCTGGTTTATCTCGACGTCTATGCCTATGTCAGCTAGGTCGCTCTTGATCTTCGCTGCGATGTCGAGGGCGGGGTAGGTCCCGGCCGGTACGGCCATCTCGATGGTGAACCCATTCTCGTAACCGGCCTCAGCGAGTAGTCCCTTGGCCTTGTTCACGTCCCTGTAGTACGGCATGCTCGGGTTGAATCCGAGGAAGCCGTATGGTATCACAGTCTGGGCCTTGACAGCGGCTCCGGCCAGTATCTCGTTGATGATGCCGTCGTAGTCGATGGCGTACTTGATGGCCTGCCGCACCAGGTTGTCGCCAAGGGGCTCAACCGCCGTGTTCATGCCTATGTAGTTGACTCCCCAAGAGTATGCGCGATAGATCCTTATCCCCTTCACGCCGTCCAGCTCCTGTATGAGCTCGGCGTACAGGTCGTACGCGATGTCGACGTCTCCCTTCTCCAGCATAAGCCTCTGCACCTCGGGCTCGGCCACGTGCTGGATGATGATCTTCTTTATCTCGGGTGCGCCGCGCCAATAGTTCTCATTGGCGACGAAGACTACCGTTGCCTCCCGGTCGAGAGAATCCAAGATATAGGGTCCGCTTCCGCTGCCCATACTTCCTCCGTTCAGCGTCATCCAGTCGCTACCCATGTCTCCGTCCACCGCGTGCTCCTCCAGTACGTTCGGGTTGACCACGCTTGCCGTGGTGCATGATAGAGTCGACAAGAAGAACGACGGCGCCACGGCCTTATCCAGAACGACCTGTACAGTGTAGTCGTCTAGCACGGTGATCTGTTCGGGTGTGGATACGAACTGGGTGAGCATCCACGAAGCCTCCTGGCCGAGGGTGATTACGCGTTTAAGCGAGTAAGCAACCGCCTCGGCGTCGACGGGGTCACCGTTGGAGAACTGCACTCCCTCTCGGATGTAGAACTTCCAGGTCTTCCCGTCTTCTAAGACCTCCCAGGACTCCGCGATCTCGGGGACTACATTGGTGTAGTCGGGAGCCACGAAGTCGACGAGCTTGTCGAAGCACTGGTTCACTACGAGGATGGAGGTGCCCTCGTACGCCCTAGCTCCATCCAGGCTTGTAATGAGGGAGATATCCATGGCTATCTTTAAGGTATCGAGTTCCGTCAGCGGCTCGAAAGTGACCTCAGGAGTCGTTTCTTCCTCGGTTGGCTGTTGCTGTGGGCTGAGGTAGGGGTATGCGATTGATCCTACCAGTAGAATTGCTAGTACTATTATGATCCCTGTCTTTGTATCAATATTAGACATATTGATCCAGGTTTAGAGTGAATCATGAATTATTTAATATTTATCATTAAGATAATTTAATTGTATTTACTAAAATAATATGAATAAATTGGTAACTCATGAAAACAACATTCTGCTAAACATGATAATAATCATAAAAAACAGGCAAAGGATCTCCACGAAGAACCCTCCACCGAGGTACGTTACGGAGCCCAACCCAATGCCGCTGCCTCCCAGAGTCATGAAAAAGAGTAGAAAGCTGACGAGGGTAACGCCTAAAGAGTATCCGTATAGACGCTTGTCATGGTATTTTAGTACGGTAAACAGCGAGGAAAACATGGTTACCAAGCCTATGACGTTTGACTCCAGGTTATAGAGCAACGTGACGGACTCGACTTCGTTATCCTCGGTGAAAACGACATAAAAAGGAGAGAGAAGAATACGCCTCCCATACCGTACCTGTATCCTCCCCGTTTCCTCATCGAGCGTCATGACCCTGTCGTACCCCCTCCACAGCCACGGCAGGAAGAGGCCGACGACTATCAGTGCCACAAGTAACATGTTAGCCAGGTACAGCCAGTCTCTCCTCTCGGAGAGACCTTTTATAGACAGCGAGCCGGAAAAAACCAAAGCAAAGGATGATTCATCCGCGGATATTTAATGGGTTCTACCCGAATCAACCTGTTAACTGGTGTTACGGGTGGCGTCGAACACCATGAGGGCGTTCACCCTTGTCCAGGTGGTCTCCTTAATGACATCATCAACCTGTATACAAAGAAAAAAGGTTAGGGTCTTATGGGGGCCTGTATCTCGGTGAGCACCTCGCTGGGCTCCACGGTGTTGGGATCGTTCAGGTACAGGTCCATCATGGGCCCAGACATCTCGAAGCCTTCCTGGATGACGTACTCGTATAGCTTGGCGTAGGCCGGCCCTATGGTCTCGTAGCTGCCCTTGTGGACGAGGCTGGCTACCCTGCGCCCAGGCAGGTTCTTCACCTCCATGCTCGGGTCGCTTAGAGTCACCTTGCCGGTCACAGGCACCGCCACCTCAAGGTCGGCGTCCAGCTCCCTGTACTCGTTGTCGTGGTAGATGGTCATGAAAGGCCCCACGATCTTGACGAAGTTGGCCTGATTCTCGGGGGCCGTGACGGCGCCCATGATCTCCCCGATGAGCCTGCCTATGGTCTCCCCTATGGGGCCCTTGTCACGCCTGCTTAGTACGCGGACGCCGGGCACCATCTTCACCGACGGTTCAGACATTGTTTCCTTCATCAACTCCGTGATGTGGTTGCTGTCGAGCAACGACGCGACGCGCCTGAGCCTGTCCAGCGCCGCCTTGGTCTCCTCAAGCCTGGCGTCGACGAGGGCTGAGAGCCTCTCCTTGTCTCCAGCCTCCTCGGCCTCAAGGTATTCGGTCACTCCCTCGACGGTGAATCCTAGGTCTGTGAGGTGCCTGATCTTGACGCCCCTCTGTATCTGGTCGCCGGTTTAGTAC
>CAYPNN010000283.1:0-3076 GCA_964412065.1 uncultured Candidatus Bathyarchaeia archaeon | reverse complement strand
ATCTCGGCCCATCCAAGCCATGACCTGTTCAAAACCGATACCTGGGTAGATACTCGGCGGCTGCGGATGTAAAACTAACTAAAAAAGGTGGTTAGAGGCCTCTGCCTGGACCAGGGCGCATGATGTCGTGGGGCGCCGCCTCCTGGGCTCCCCGCTCCGTTATGAGGGCGAGCCTGGCCTTCTCCCACATCTCCGGGATGGTCCTCGCGCCAACGTACCCCATCGCAGCCTTGAGGCCTCCCGTGAACTCGCCGAGGATGTCCTTCACGGGGCCCCGGTAGGGCACCCAGCCTTCTACGCCCTCGCTCACGGACTTTGACGGCTGGCTGTACCGGTCCTGTGCGTACCGCTTCTTGCGGGCCCTCTCGCTGCCCATGCCATAGTACTCCTTGTAGTAGCGTCCCTCCATTGCCACGAGCCTGCCTGGGCTCTCCCTGCAGCCAGCGAAGACGTTCCCCATCATGGCGCAGGAGGCGCCGACTGCCATGGCGACCGCGACGTCGCCGGGGTTCCTGATGCCGCCGTCCGCGATTATCGGGATGTCTGCGCCGTACTTCTTGACGGCGTCGGCGACCCTGCTGGTCGCAAAGAGCGTGGGGGCTCCAGCGCGGGTGACGACGCTGGTGCTGCAGATGCTTCCGCTGCCGATGCCTACCCTGAGGCCGGCGACGCCGTCCAGCTTCGTGATCACGTCCTCGGCAGCCTCGTAGGTGCCTATGTTGCCGACGACGACGTCCGCCTCCACCTCCCTGAGTATCTCCTTGGCTCCATCGAAGCAGTTACTGTTATGGAAGTGAGACACGTCCAGCACAAGTATGTCCACGTACCTGTCCAGAGCCTTCGCCCGGGGCAGGTCGAAGGGGCTGATAGCCGCGGCGCAGATCAGGCGGCCCTCGTCGTCCCGAACGGCGTCCTGGTACGTCCCCTTGAGGGTGATGTCCTTCATCGTGATGAGTCCCTTCACCCTCCTGCCCTCGTCGATTATGGGGAGCTTCTCGATCCTGTGCTCGTGAAGGATCTTCATGGCTTCCTCCAGGCTCGTGTCCTCCGTGCCCGTTACCACGCTCTCCGTCATCACGTCCTTGACCTTGAGGTTGCTCTCCGCTAGGCGGACGTCCCTCCACGTGACTATGCCCACCAGCCTGTCCCCGTTCTCCACGACGGGGAACCCCTTGATGTCATGCTCCTCCATGAGCCTAAGAAGCTCATCCACCGTGGTGTCCGGGTTGACGGTGATGACGTCCCTGATGATGAGTGCCTCTGCGCGTTTGACGCTACGCGCCATGGCGGCCTCCTCCTTGGCGCTACAGTTCCTGTGCAGGACGCCTATGGCTCCCTCCCTCGCGAGGGCTATGGCCATCTCTGCCTCCGTGACGGTGTCCATGGGAGACGCCACCAGGGGGATGTTGAGCGATATGTTCCGGCTGACCCTTGTCTCAACGTCGGCGTCGCTGGGCTCGACGGTGGTCCATCCCGGGAGAAGAAGAACGTCGTTGAAGGTGAGGGCTTTTTCCGCGTCTTCGAACTTTGAACGGAAACCCATTCCTTACACCATTTTAGACACCCTTCTCCTTTACGCGCTTAATATATCTTTGGGTTAACGGGGCTTGAAAATTTAACTAAAGATGCAACAAGTTATTCATTGATGTTTTATGCGACCTTCGGGGCTCAGTACAGTGGGAGGATGCATCCTGACCCTGGTCAAGACAATGTGCGCCCGGGACTGCCCGGACGCGTGCTTCCTCGACGTCGAAGTCAAGGACGGCGTCGTCGTCTCCGTGAGGGCGAGCACCGAGAACCCCGTCACGGCCGGGATCACGTGCCCCAGGGCCTTCGGCGACCCCCACAGGCTTTACAGCATGGACAGGGTGCTGAACCCCTACATTAGGAAGAAAAGGGAGGGGCAGTGGTTCGAGCTTGCCACTTGGGAAGCCTCCCTGGGCCTCGTAGCCCTACGGCTCAGGGAGACCCTCGACACGAGCGGCCCAGAGTCTGTGCTGCTCCTCGACTACTACGGCAACACGGGGCTTCTCTCAAGCGGCTTCAGCAGGCGGCTCTGGACCGCGCTGGGCGCCACGCGCACCGACGAGACAGTCTGCTCCGCGTCGGGCCACGCCGCCCTGGGTCTCCACCACGGCCTCAGCTACGGCGTGGAGCCTGAGACGCTCCTAGACAGGAAGATCATCGTCTTCTGGGGGTTCAACGCCAGGAACAGCTCCCCCCACATGTGGGCTTTGGCGCTCAGGGCCAAGAGGGAGAACGACGCCGCCATAGTGGTCGTGGACCCCCGTCAATCCGAGTCCACGTCCATGGCCGACCTCTGGCTCTACCCGGCGCCGGGCAGCGACGTCGCCCTCTGCTATGGACTGGCGCGGCACCTCATCACGGGTGGCCACGTGGACGAGGGTTTCATCGGGAAACACTGCGCGGGCTACGAGACTTACGCCGAGGAGGCCATGAGGTGGGTCCCGGAGCGGGTCGAGGCGGTCACAGGCGTCTCATGGGAGGGCGTAGAGTCTTTGGGCGACGCATTGGTCGAGTACGGCGACCCCGTCTTCATGATCGGCATCGGCCTCAACAAGAGTCTCCACGGCGCCGAGTCCGTCAGGGCGGTCTCCCTAATTCCAGCCCTCCTCGGGGAGAGCCGAGGCTTCTACTACACGAACAGCAGGGGCAGATACCTCTCCGGGGACTTGGAGGGCGCGGCGCTCACGAGCAGAGCCCACCGGGTGGTCAGCCAGATGTCCATAGGCGAGAGGCTTGCAGCCGGCGAGAAAAGGCGCAAAGAGCTGGGGATCTCGCTGGGGGATCTTACAAAGACCAGGGTGATAGACGGTGTGAAGTACACCGTTGATGAAATGATGGATATCTACGCTGGCTGGAAAAACCCGAGAAAGCGCCTGGCTCTCATCTACGGTAATAATATCACTTCGGAAACGGCTCAGAAGATTACGGAGGCCCTCACGGGAAAGGAGAGAGCTTTCGCTGACTGGATCGTCAGCGAGTACGAAGAGCACTACCCGCGGCTCAGACAAGCCCATATCGATTATTCCGATGAGGATTTGGGCCATGAGCC
>CAYPNN010000282.1:0-3078 GCA_964412065.1 uncultured Candidatus Bathyarchaeia archaeon | reverse complement strand
GTGGCCAACAGGGTCTCCTCACCGTCAACGATTAACAGAGAGAGATCCGTCGTTGCCCCAGGGTCCCTGACCTCGCCGGTTTTCATCATGTTCGACAGCCCGGCGCTGTCACTCTCTGTTACCTCCGTCAAGACCCTCACTTTCTTCCCTGACTCGTTATTCGGGACCGGTGCGGGAAGATCCTGGATGCTTTTCACGATTATGTCAACGCCTTGGGTGCTTCTCTCAAGCATTTCCCTGAATTTTTCACGGTACTCGTCGAAGCTTCTGATGGTTATGAACTCGTAGGGCCTCTCCCCCGTGAGGATTGTGTTGATGACCGTAGACGCCTCCGGAGCCATGCTCCACAGGGCGTCGTAGAACGTCTTCATGGTTGACACGAAGCTCTGCGAGTTGGTCCACAGACCCGTGTCGTTCTGGGTGGTCATGCTCATCGAGTCGTCCAT
Source organism: uncultured Candidatus Bathyarchaeia archaeon (assembly GCA_964412065.1). Classification (GTDB taxonomy): domain Archaea; phylum Thermoproteota; class Bathyarchaeia; order TCS64; family TCS64; genus RBG-16-57-9. The sequence continues at coordinate 2,632 of CAYPNN010000282.1, read as the reverse complement.
GGAGACGGACGACAGGGTCTCCTCCTCGTCGATCAACGCGAAACGGATGGGGTTCTGGATCACCATGTGGCGTACATCTATCTTCTTGGATAGCTCCTCGATCTCGCGGAGGTTTGCCTCGTTCACGCTCGTCAAAAGCCGGACACTCTTTCCGCCGTCCGTCAGATCCGAGAACCTCTCGTCGAACCCCCAAAGAGAGAGCCTTAAGAGATCCTGGGGCGTCGTTATCAGCCTCAGTTCATTTTCCGCCCTATCACACATTGAGGCTAGCAGCTCGTAGACCCGCTGCCTGCCTTGGTACATCCTGAAACGGGGCTCCTCATCCTCGCGCGCCTCACTCCTTCCCAGTTTGCTGATCTCTTCGATTATCGTCGACTGGCTTTTCTTTAGTTCACTCAGTCTCTTCGAGGCTTCCTCTATGCGGTTGTTAACGATTTCCTCGATGGGAGCAACCACATAGCGCACGGGTCTGCCTACGATGCTGTGAACTAGCCCTTCTTCCTCCAGGCTATTCAGAAGGCGGTAGGCTTTCATTCTGTTGTAGTTGAACCTCTTGGCAACTGTGCTCGCCGATGTGGGCCCCATTGCGGCGAGGAAGACGTATGTCTCTGCTTCCTCCTTGGTGAACCCGTATTCAGCGAGCCTCTCGTGGAGCCTGTTGAGACTCATGTCTCTGTAAGATCGTCGCCCCATTATAAATTGAACGTTCAAATGTTACATATGTTTTGCACGTACATTTGTTACAAACTTATCGTTATGACGGCGATGACACTATTAAACGATGAAACATGAGGAAATATTTCACCAGATCAGGTGACAGCATCTGGCCCACAGTCATCTGGCAGGGAACCCAGATAGTTGTCTACTACCTTAACCAAGACGACGAGATCAACGACATAGTTGAGACGCGGGGCATAGACTTCGACGAGCTACTGCTTCACATCGACAGGGGGGGCTCGGTCTTCATCACCACAAAGCCAGTGGAACATGAGACGAAGGTTGAGGATGAGCTACAGCTGGGAGGCAGAACCATTGTACAATGACGCCCAACTCAATTCAACGGATGGGGAGGCTCCAAAACACTGCACGAAATGCGGCGGCACCAACATCATCATCGACCATGAGGTGGGTGAGGAGGTCTGCAGCAACTGCGGTCTGGTGCTGAACGAAGGGCACCTGGACACAGGCCCGGAGTGGAGGGCCTTCACGGCCGAGGAGAGGAGCAACCGCAGCCGCACAGGGATGGGTTACTCCTACACCCTCTACGACAAGGGGCTCTCCACGGTTCTCTCGGGTTACCGCGACGCCAACGGTAAAAGCCTGAAGCGTGAGACCATCCGCCAGATGGATAGGCTCCGCCGATACGATAACAGGAGCAAGTTCGACGACACCTGGAGGAGGAACCTCAGCATCGCCATGGCGGAGCTTGATCGTTTGTCTACCCTGCTTCACATCCCCAGCTCGATCAAGGAAAGGTCAGCGCTCCTCTACAGGAAGGCTCTGAGGATGGACCTCATCCGGGGACGCAGCATAGACGCCTTCGTAGCCGCGAGCATATACGCTACCTGCCGCCTCGCACAGCTGCCTAGGCCCCTCAAGGAGATCACCGCGGCTTCCACGAGGGACCACTCAGAGATCGCGCGAACCTATAGGCTCATGCTGCGCGAGATGAAGCTGAAGATGCCCATCGACGACCCGATGAAGTTCGTCCCCAGCATCGCGTCGAAGCTAAACCTAAGGAGGGAGACCGAGACCCACGCGATAGAGATTCTGAGAAGAGCCAGGAAGCTGCAGGGGCTCTCAGGCAAGGATCCGAGGGGCGTAGCGGCAGCCTCTCTATACAAGGCTTGCCTTGAGAAGAACGATAGGCGGGTCCAGAAGGACGTGGCGGCGGCCGCAGGCACGACAGAGGTCACCCTCAGGAACCGGCTCAGGGGCCTCGAGGCGCTGTTCGCCGCGGCACCGATCAGTATCGACTAGAACAGTCGATGCATCCTTTTTCCTAGCAGCGAAAGGCACTTTCACCCGTGTCATAGAAGGTCGTTAGGGCAAAAGATTTAGAGGGAACGCGTACCATATCGCGTAAAGTTGAACCCCAGCGCCCGTAAGCAGGTGGTCAAGGCGATCCTCGTCAAGACCCAGTCAGGTGAAGCAACGCTGGACGAGTTACGAGAGTCTATAAACATAACCAACGCGGCGTTCGACCAAAACGTAGAGGCCTTAGCCAAGGATGGAACCATAACCCTGGAAGGCGATGCCGTCAAGCTCTCCACAGAGCAGAGGGTGAGTCTAGCCGTGAAGGCGGTTGAGTTTGGCATAGACTTTCAGACGGTGAGCGACAGCCTGGGATGGCTGGAGTTCGAGGAACTGGTGGCCCGCGTCTTTGAGGAGAACGGCTTCACGGTGCTGAGGCGGTACAGGTTCCAGGCAGAGGGGCGGCGGTGGGAGATGGACGTGCTGGCGAGCCGTAGCCCGTACATAGTGTGCGCCGAGTGCAAACACTACACGAGGGGCATGGGGGACAGCGTCGCCAGGAACATAGTCGAGACCCACCTAGAGAAGACGGAGGTCTTCAGCAGGTACCTGCCGGGGCAGGCGAAGAGGATAGGCGTCCACAGGTGGAGGGACGCCG
>CAYPNN010000281.1:0-3094 GCA_964412065.1 uncultured Candidatus Bathyarchaeia archaeon | reverse complement strand
CGTCTCCCCTGTGGTGGAAGAAGATGTTGCCCAGCTTGTCGACTACGACCTCGTCGGCGTAATCCTCCAGCTCATCGCGGAGTATCATGCGGGGCTCGGCCTCGGCGCCGGGGGGGCCGAAGCTGTTGGAGAGTCCTCTCAGTAGCTCCATGTTCATTGTTATCAGCGTATTTCTAGCAGCTTCACGATATATGGGTATGGCTCCTGGGCAAGGCTTTTACCCTCCTCGACTCTGAAACATCCATGTCAGACGAGATCGTCGACGAGGCCTTCGGTGGCCTCGGCCAGGAGACTGTGAGCTACGTGGCCACCTGCGACGGCGGCCAGCCGCGCGTCAGGCCCATGATGCTGATCCACGTAGACGGCGTCTTCTACTACGCGACTGGCACCAACGACGCAAAGGTGGCTGAGCTCATGGGGAACCTGAAGACAGAGGTCTGCGTCCCTCTCGGCGAGGGGGAGGACGGCGGGAGCATCCGCATGACGGGGGAGATGAGCTTCGTGTACGACGAGGGCGTCCGCGCAAATATACATGGCTGCGTGGGCTTCACTCAGAGCTTCTGGGAGGAGCCCCAGGACCCGGGCTTCACGCTCCTCAAGTTCAAGCCCAGGAAGCTTCAGCTGATGCGGCCCGGCACCATCGAGATACTGAGATCCGACCTCTAGCCTCCTCAATTTAGGTTAAACTCAAAAACTTGGTTCGGGAATATCTTCCTAGCGTTGTCTGGCCTGGAGCGGGACCTCAAGGAGGTCAACGAGAAGCTTGAGCACATGCTGCGTCGCCTCGACTACCTGGAGGCGGTGCTGACCGAGAGCAGGCAGTACCCGGAGCTGGCTCAGGTGATGGGGGACCTCCGGATCGGGGCGGCGCTGTACAGCGAGCCGCTGAAGCTGATCCAGAGGCTGGTGAGTGTCCGCAGGCACCTGTCCCGAGACGAGGAGCACAGGGACGAGGTGAGTCGGATAATCCTCAACGTGCTGGCGTTGAAGGGGCCGCAGAACATCAGCGCACTGACCAGGGAGGTGCAGCGGGAGCGGGGCACGGGGAGCCGGGTGACGGTTCGCAAGAAGGTGCTGGAGCTCGTCGAGGAGGGCATCGTGGAGAAGGCCGAGGGCCACAGCTATAGGCTCAAAGAGTAAACTCCCATCACTGCAGCGCATCGTTGACGTGGCTCAAGTATTACTCGCATCAAATACAAAACCACTATAAATGTTCGTTTTAATTACTAATCGTGGGATAAAATATGCCCTTTGTTAGAAGATACAAGGACCTGAACACAGACCTCGACGCTCTATACAAGGACATCGTGAAGGAGCTTCAGAACGAGAAAGAACTCAACATCGCCAAGGAGCTCAAAGGAGACGTAAATGGCGTCCCCTTCATGAGCGTAACAGCGAACCGTTCCTCCATACCCAAGATGGTTACAGGAACCCTCAGGGAGGTCACGGTGACCATCACCGGGGAGAAGAACGACTACCTCATCGAGATGCACACGGGTGAATGGTTCAGCAACCTCGCCATGCCTTACCTGGGAGCCTCGATCCTGGTTGGACCCCTCGCAGGTTTGGCTGCAGCGGGCACGACGGGACTCATTGCCGCACAGTACGGCAGGAAGCTGAAGGCCAAGATCAAGGAGCTGGTGAAGAAGCACAGCAAGGAAAAGTACAGCGACGAAAAGGTGGAGACCTTCATAGGATAGACCCTGGAGTAGTGAAAGATGCCTGAGAAGATAAAAAAAGAGCTGGATGAATGGGAAGAGAAGACCAAGAACGTCATCAAGAAAGCCAAAAAGGCGCCCAAGAGGGTGTCAAAAGAGGTTCGAGACGAGGCGAAGAGCCTCGCCAAGGCCGGGAAGAACCTCGTCAAGAAGATCGACAAGCGCATGGATCAGGTGGAAGACAAGTCTAAAGAGACTTTGAAGCAGCTCAGGGAGAGAACCAAGAAAGCCTACCAAGCCATGCGTAAAGGCTGGCAAGAAGTGACAGAAGAAGACCTTATAGAACCAATGGAATAACAACCAACCTTTTTTTAATCAAATGCTCAACCAATCTTCAATTTAACCAGAGTAATAGCTGGTCTTTGATTCACTGTGAATTATCTCTATCTATAGCGGTGTCTAATCATGAGATTATAATGTCAAAGTATAATACCTCATCCTTTTATTGATTAATCATGGCAGGCATTCTCCTTAGAAGATCCAAGAAATCAGGGCTGCCCCCTGGGACCCCTATCTACGTCGGGGAGGAGGAGCCCCTACCGGCGCACATCAGCGTCATATCATACGATGAGACAAGCTACGAGGAGAAAACTGTAAAGAACGCATCGGAGATAATCGACGACCTACGCAGCCCAGACATATCGTGGGTAAACGTCTATGGGCTAGACGTCCAGGACATCGTCGAGATAGGCACACACATGGGGTTCCACCCCCTCATACAGGAGGACATCGTAAACACCCTGCAACGCCCCAAGGTCGAGGAGTACGAGGACCACATCTTCTTCGTCCTCAAGATGATCACCTACAACGAGGAGTCGGAGGAGGTTGAGACAGAGCAGGTGAGCATAATCCTCGGGGACCGCTACATAGTGTCGTTCCAAGAGAGGGAGGGGGACTGCTTCGAAGCCATCAGGCAGAGGATCAGAGAAGACAAGGGGATCGTCAGGAAGATGGGCGCCGACTACCTGGCCTACAGCCTCATCGACATGGTGGTTGACGGGTACTTCACTGTGCTGGAGAAGATCGGCGACCGCGTAGAGGAGATCGAGGATGAGCTCGTTGTGGACCCAAGGATCGAGACTCTTCACGACATCTACAACATGAAGCGCAAGATGATAGCCATCCGGAAGAGCGTCTGGCCTCTACGGGAGGTCATCAACCGTCTGGACAAGCTCGGGAGTAGGATGTTCAAGGAAAACACGGGCGTGTACATCCGGGACGTCTACGACCACACCATACAGGTGATAGACGCCGTCGAGACCTACAGGGACCTCCTCAGCGGCATGCTGGACATCTACCTGAGCAGCATCAGCAACAAGATGAACCAGATTATGCAGGTCCTCACCATCATAGGCACAATATTCATACCGCTGACC
>CAYPNN010000280.1:0-3113 GCA_964412065.1 uncultured Candidatus Bathyarchaeia archaeon | reverse complement strand
ATGCTCCGTCCTCTACCTCTGGCTGCTCTACTACGCCCAGACCGAGGGCTCCTTGACCATCAACAACTACGGGGAGGTGTACCCCTTCATCAGCGACGTTTCGATTATACACAGCCGCCCCCTCGCCTCAGTGGACGGAAACCCGTACATGGTCCCCCTATGGGAGATCACGGGCGAGGCTTACAGTCGGCTGCATGACAGGCTTCTGGAGCGACACCTATCCCCCATCCTGGTCACGAACTCCACCTACAACGCCGGTCACATCCGCCACGTATTGGGGTCGGAGCCGAAGGTTCTCTACCCCTCCATAGAGCCCATACCCTACCGGTTCGAGCCCAAGAACGGGAGGGTGCTGACCGTCTGCAGGCTCACACCCGAGAAGAACCTTCAGGTCATAAACGAGGTGCTATGGCACCTACGCGGCGTCAGGGTCAGCGTCGCCGGCGGCACCACGCCTCAGTCCTCCGGGGTCCTATCCACGCTGCGCAGCAGGTACGTCGATCTGTACCCAAACCCCCGGCGAGACGAGATCATCGGCCTCATGAAGGAGTCCTCGGTCTACCTCTCCACCCAGCCCAACGAGGCCTTCGGCTTGGCCGTGCTGGAGGCAATGAGCGCCGGCTGCGTACCGGTGGTCTACCGGGACGGGGGGCCGTGGCACGACATACTACACGCGAGGGACGATGAGATCGGATACGGCTACACGACTGGCGAGGAAGCCGCCGAGCGCATAGCCGACGTGCTGTCAGACGAGGGGCTCAGGGAGCGGCTGAGGATGAACGCGGTGAGGCGTGCCAGCTACTTCACGAGGGAGCGGTTCCGCGACGGGCTTCTCGGAGTCGTGGACGGCGCCGAGCATGTTAAGATGCAGGGAGGCCGCCTATTGAACACATACAGGATTCTGTCTCGGATCAAGGAACGGTTTGATCGGCTCTGGCGAATAGCTTGTTAAAACAACGTTCCGCGACAGGCGGCATCCATCTCCAGGAGGCGATCCTGCTTCATAGAGCCTTGACGGTGATTTCAGGGTCAACTGGGCCTGTATCCAGTATCTTGGTACCTGAAAAAATTGGGAAAATAGGTTAAGATGTGTGGGCGTCAGTAGTTGGGGATGTGTAGTTCATAGTAGGCTCTTGAGTGCTTGCAGGCGGGGCATACCTCTGGGGCCTCTTTGCCATGGTGTATGTATCCACAGTTGAGGCAATGCCACTCGACCTCCTTGTCCCGTTTGAACACTGTGCCATTTTCCACGTTTGCTAAGAGCTTTCTGTAACGTTTCTCGTGCTCTTCCTCGACCTCGGCGATCTCTTTGAAGCTCTCAGCCACATCCATGAATCCTTCTTCACGGGCAACCTTCTTAAAATCAGGATAAAGGGTTCCCCATTCCAGCTTCTCGCCCTCGGCTGCATCCAGCAGGTTCTCCGCGGTGGTACCTATTCTGCCTGCAGGGTACTCGGCAGTTATCTCCACAAGCCCTCCGTCTTTAAGATACTTGAAGAACACCTCGGCGTGCTCTTTCTCGTTTGCAGCCGTTTCCTCGAAGACACGCTGGATCTGGACATAGCCCTCATTTTTCGCTACGCTGGCGAAGAAGGTGTATCTGTTGCGTGCCTGGCTCTCCCCCGCGAATGATTTCAGCAGGTTTTTCTCTGTTTTAGATCCTTTTAGACTCGGCATCTTTACCACCATGATACTTAATTTACTTGTTTAAAAGTAAAATCAATCCCACACAGTAACGTATACGGCTGGATTATTAGGAAATGGTGTGGGTTAAGAGCTAATATCGCGCGCATCGAATTATTTAACATCTTATAGAATCCTGTGCGGTAAAAAGCGAAGGATTCACGGTGTTTGCCCATGTTTTGGAAGAACTATCAGAAATAAAAACCAGCGGCACGGCTGTATCCTGTTAGAAGTAAAAGATCACCAGGAATGGGGCTGCCTGCCCTTGGCGTACACGGCGCTGTGGAGCAGCGCCCCCAGGCTCATACCCACCAGGTTCCTGATGGGGTGCGCCACCACCGTGTAGTTGTCGTGGAGATAGTTGTCGTACTCCTGCAGCTTACCGTAGACCTCGTCCCTCAGCCCAATCAACGCTTCGCTGCCCCCAGCCTCCAGCTCCGCGCCAAAAGTGCGAATCAGCCCGCCCAGGTAGAACATCCTGTAGAGGTCGTCCCTGCCCTCGACGCCCACCTTCTCCGCCACCGTCGCCCTCCTGTCGTACACCTTCTCGTCGAACGTGAACGGCGGGTTGCTTACGTTGGTGTACCTCTCTATTATGGGCTTCATATGCTCGTCCATCATCGCCTTGAAGAGGCTCCGGGTCTTCAAGTGCGGCTGAGCCCTGTTCCAGACGCTGAGCATATAGTTGTTCACCTCGTCGCGGCGCTCCTTGGCGTACAGCAGGCTCTCGCCTAGGGTAGATTCGCTGGGCTCGTCGTTCCACATCCTTGGGTCGTACCATATGCAGCACTCGGGGATCGTCACGAACACGTATGGATTCAGCATCTGGGCGTACTCGTAGAGGTCGCAGCCAGGGATGGGCTCGATGTTCTCGTTCCCTGCGGCCCACTGCCTCAGCCACCCCTTCGCCGGGGTAAGGTATGCCGCCTGCTGGATGCCGGGCGCCAGCGTGGTGCCCAACCGTTTCCGGGGGAAAACGTCGAACCGCTTCGCCACGTTCCAGAGGGGCGCGTAGAGCTCGGGGCACCCGTAAGGCACCTCGTAGGTTATGCCCCCCCACTTCATCATGTGGAGGGCGCTCACGAAGCTCATGGGCACCCGGTCGAGCACCCTCATCAACGCCTTAGTCTCGGGCACCGGGGTGTTCAGGTCTAGGGGACCGAACCTGAACGGGAAGCAGCTGTCGGGTGTTTTGACGTTGGGCGTCCTGTAGTAGTTGAGGGTGAAGTTCATGGGGGTGTGGGGCCCCAGCTGGAAGCCCTCGTTGAGCCTGGCCCCGTCGGGGTCGCTGCACTTCACCAGGTACCACGTGTAGTCGAGGGCCTCGGTCAGCTCTTCGTCTTGGAGCAGCGCCTCCGCCAGGTAGTCCAGGAGGTTGCCACCGAAGGGCTCCTCGCAGTTCGGGAACCCGTGGATCAGCGCGTTGTGCC
>CAYPNN010000279.1:0-3131 GCA_964412065.1 uncultured Candidatus Bathyarchaeia archaeon | reverse complement strand
CTCCAGAAGACGCCAAGCAGCTCGCCGTAGCTTATCTTCTCGGGGTCGTAGTACACCAGCACCGCCTCGTAGTGGCCGGTCTTCCCGGTGCTTACCTCCTCGTAGGTGGGGTTCTCCGTGTAGCCGCCTGTGTAGCCGCTCACCGCCTCAACCACGCCTTCAGCCTCCTCGAAGCCGGCCTCCATGCACCAGAAGCAGCCGCCGGCGAAGGTCGCGGTCTCCAGCCCCTCCAGGTCCTCAGGGTTCTCTGTCAACAACGTCGTCTCCTCCCCGCTCATCGAGGCGACCCATGCTCCCCCGACCATCAAAGCCAGCACGGCTAATGCCAAGACGAAAACTGTTTTCATGAAGCGGGATCAGACACTAGGGAGACCGCGGGATATATACCCTGACAAAAGTTGGAGAAAAAGCTATTTCCTCAGGCTCTCGGCGTAGTCGGGGCGGGTCGAGTCGTACTTGTGGGCGCCCTCGGGGTCCCCGGTGACGTTCTCGAGGTACTCCTCGTAGCCCATCCAGTCCCCCGCCTCGCCGTGGGAGTCGATGTAGTTCTGGGGCATGGGGTGGGTTCCGACGACGACGGGGAGCCCGACGTAGTTCTCGATGTACCTCTTGTGGTCCTCTATGTATGGGCACGGCGGGTAGCCCGCAAGATAGCATGATGCAAGGTATATGGCTTCGGCTCCGTACTTCTTCATGTCCGCTGGGGCGTACTCGAGGCGCTCCCCCGGGCAGCCGCCGCAGGCCATCCAGCCCACGACCTCGATGGGCTCGTCCTCGGCGATCTTCTTGAAGGCGCCGTCCCGCTCTACGATGGACCTGAAGCACTTGTTGCCGGTGCACGTCCGGTTCCTGTCGCAGATCATTATTCCTACTTTAACCACGATGGATCAACATGATTTGTTAAGCCAGCCTAAAAACGCTTCCATGCCAAACGTGGCTGATACTCTTTATATTTCATGCCGCGTAGAAGGTTGCCGACGCCTTGACAGCGAACAACGTCTTCTCTCAGCTGTGCCGCCCGGTCAGGAGGCTCATAGACCAGAAAGGCTTCGAGGGCCCCACCGAGCCCCAGAGGAGGCTGATACCCAGGATACTGGAGGGGAAGAACGTCTTACTCATTTCGGCGACGGCCACCGGGAAGACGGAGGCGGCGATGCTGCCCGTCCTCCACAGGTTCCTGCTGTCCGGCGGCAGGCAGCCGGGCATCAGCGTCATATACATCACGCCTCTCCGGGCCCTGAACAGGGACATACTGGAGAGGATGACCTACTGGTGCAACAAGCTTGACATCAGGCTCGGCGTCCGCCACGGCGACACAAGCCAGAGGGAGAGGAGCTACATGAGGCTCAGCCCGCCCGACATGCTCATCACCACCCCCGAGACCCTGCAGGCAGTCCTGCAGGGCCGCACCATCAAGAACCACCTGAAGACGGTTAGGTGGGTCATCGTGGACGAGATACACGAGCTCGCCGACAACAAGAGGGGCAGCCAGCTCAGCCTAGCCCTCGAACGGGTGAGGTCGGTGGCCGAGAACGACATCCAGTTCATAGGGCTCAGCGCCACCATAGGCAGCCCCGAGAGGGTGGCCCAGTTCCTCGTCGGCGAGGGGAGGGAGGTGGAGATCGTTCAGGTCTCGGCGCTCAGGGACACCCGTTTCGACATAGTCTACCCCGAGCCCGGCGCCGAGGACGAAGAGCTGGCTCGGAAGCTCTTCACCCACCCCGAGGTGGCGGTCAGGCTCAAGGTCATGAAGGACCTCATAGAGCAGCACGACACCACCCTCATCTTCACCAACACCAGGAGCACCAGCGAGGCCCTGACCAGCAGGTTCAACCTGTGGGACACCGGGTTCCCCCTCAGCATCCACCACGGCAGCCTAGCCAAGACCAGCAGGATAGCCACCGAGAGGGGGCTCAGGGCGGGCGACCTGAAAACCGTGATCTGCACCAGCAGCCTGGAGCTGGGCATCGACATCGGCGCCATAGACCTGGTCATCCAGTACAACAGCCCCAGGCAGGTGACGCGGCTCCTCCAGCGGGTGGGCCGCAGCGGCCACAGCATAGAGGAGATCAGCAAGGGCGTCATCGTGGCGATGAACAGCGACGACGCGTTGGAGAGCATGGTCATCTGCAGGCGCGCCCTCAAGGAGATCATGGAGCCCCTCCAGGTGCCTGAGAAGCCCTACGACGTCCTGGTCAACCAGGTAATAGCCGAGCTAATGCAGAGGAGCAGGCTCTACTTCCTACAGGTGAAGAACCTCTTCGACCACGCCTACCCTTACAGGGGCCTCACCGAGGAGGACGTGCTCAAGGCGGCGCGCTACATGCACGACAGGTTCCCCCGCCTTGCGTGGCTCAGCGAGGAGGACGAGGTCATGATCAAGCCCCGGGGCAGCCGAAAGACCATGTACAGGTACTTCTTCAACAACCTATCCATGATCCCGGACGAGAAGGACTACCTCATCGTCGACGTCGACGACGACAGCCCCGTCGGCATACTCCAGGAGGCTTTCGTGGCCGAGTACGCGAAGCCCGGCGTCAAGTTCACCCTCAGGGGCCGCCCCTGGAAGATACTCAACATCCACAACGACAAGATATACGTCCGCGGCGAGGACGACCCCACGGGCGCCATCCCGAGCTGGGTGGGCGAGCAGATACCCGTGCCCCTGGCGGTCGCCATGGAAGTCGGGGAGATCAAGGGGTACGTCGAGGACAGCCTCGGCGAGGGCATGGCTGTGGATGAGATCGCCGGCGAGCTCCACCTCCGCTACCCCGCCAACATAGCCACTATAAAAAGAGCCGTCAAGGAGCTCGTCGACCACCACAGCCGAGGCTACAAGGCGCCCACCGACAGAAGGGTGGTCCTGGAGGACTGGGAGGACAATGTCATAATACACGCCAACTTCGGCAGCCTCACCAACAGGACCCTAGCCGGGATCGTGGGCCACGTCATCAGCGAGGAAACCGGGTACCCCGTCGGCGTACAGCAGGACACCTACATGGTGATAACCCAGACCGTGGGTGACGTCGACGCCAGGTACGTCGCCCGACTGCTCACGAGCCTCGCCGACGGCGACATGGAGGCGGTGGTCAGGGAGGCGGTCACCAAGACGGGGCTCTTCAAGAAGAGGC
>CAYPNN010000278.1:0-3132 GCA_964412065.1 uncultured Candidatus Bathyarchaeia archaeon | reverse complement strand
GACGGTGGCGCCGTGGCTGACGATGACGTCGGAGCCGATCTCCACGGGGTTCCCTGTGGGGGCCTCGATGACGCATCCCTCCAGCACCGTGGTCCTGGCGCCTATCCTGACGGTGTCGTCGTCGCCCCTGATGACGGCGTTGGTCCAGACGTTGACGTCCTCGTCCAGGGTGACGTCGCCGATGACCCACGACCCGGGGGCAAGGAACACGGAGGGATGTATCCTGGGCTTCTTACCCTGGAACTCTATCACTGACATGGCTTCACCGAGAGGGATCAAGCATCGAGGATCGTAAAAAGGGTTCTGCTAGCTCATCTGAAGCATGCGCTCGATGGCTCCCCGCGCCTTGTCCGCCGTGTCCTCGGGCACCGTCACAACGTGCTGCTCCCTGAGCAGCGCCTCGTAGAGGCCGTCGAGGTCGATGCGCTTCATGGCGGCGCACTCCGCATACTTCCTAGCCGGCAGGAAGGTCTTGTTAGGGTGCTCCCTGCTGAGCCTATCGACGAGCCCCTGCTCGGTCCCCACGATGAAGACGGTGGCGTCTGACTCCACGGCCCTCCTCACCATGCCGCCGGTGGACAGAACGTGGTCGGCCCTGTCCTGGAACTCGGGCTCGCACTCGGGGTGGGCCCACACCTCGGCGCCAGGGTGCCGTCTCTTCAGCTCCATGGCCTCGTCGCCGTTGCCTAGAAACCTGTGGACGCTGCAGTAGCCGTCGTCTGGGACCACCACCAGATCCACGTCGGGCACACGTCTCTCCACGTAGTAGGCCAGGTTCCTGTCCGGGCCGAAGATGACCTCGTCAGCGCCCAGCCTCGCAACGATCCTGTCGGCGTTCGACGAGGTGCAGACCACAGTCGCCTCCGCCTTAGCCTCTGCGAGGGTGTTCACGTAGAGCACCACAGGCGCCTCCGGGTGCCTCTCCTTGGCCTCCCTGAGCTTGCTCAGGGGCAGCATGGCGGCCATGGGGCAGCACGCCTCCTGGCTGGGGATTATCACCTTCTTGTCGGGGTTGAGTATGGCGGCGGTCTCAGCCATGAAGTCCACGCCGCAGAATACGATGAGCTCCGCGTCCTCCACCCGCTGGGCCTGCCTGCAGAGCTGCAGCGAGTCGCCCAGGTAGTCCGCGATCTCCTGTATCTCCGGTACCTGGTAGTTGTGGACCAGGAGGACGGCGTTCCTCTCGTCCTTGAGATCGAGTATGCTGCGCTGAATGTCGCTGAGCCCCAATCAAATCATCTCTATCTCGAGCTTCACGTCGAGGCTCCTGACGCTGTGGGTGAGGGCGCCCAGGCTGATGACGTCCACGCCGGAGGCGGCGTAGTCCGCCGCGTTCTCGGGGGTTATCCCGCCCGATGCCTCGTATATGAAGCCCTTCCTCAGCCCTCTCTCCTCCAGCTCGGCGAGGCATCTACGCATCTCCATTGGAGTCATGTTGTCGAACATTATTATGTCCGCCCCGGCGAGGGCGGCCTCCTCGGCCTCCTCCAGGGAACTCACCTCGACCTCGATCTTCTTGGTGAAGCTCACAGCCTCACGGGCTCTGAGCACCGCCTCCGTGACCGAAGGCACCAGCTCCAGGTGGTTGTCCTTTATTAGGACGCAGTCGTCCAGCCTGAACCTGTGGGTGTCGCCTCCGCCGTGCTCCACCGCCCTCTTGTCGAGGTCCCGCAGCCCGGGCAGGGTCTTCCGTGTCGCGGCCACGCGTGTCCCTGGGCTGGCCTCGATTACTTCGTCAACGATCCTCGCGGTGGCGGTGGCTACCCCTCCCATCCTGCCGACTATGTTCAGTGCCGTCCGCTCCCCTGACAATATAGCCATCGCGGGGCCCTCCACCTCCAAGAGTGTCTGGCCCGGCTCCACGGCGTCGCCGTCCTCGGCTAGCTCCTCAACGGTGCAGCCCAGTAGCTCGAAGACGATGGATGCCTCCATGAGCCCCGACGCTATCCCGGACTCCCTGAAGAACAGGCGTGCCCTAGCCATCTGATCGGCGGGAATGAGGGCCTCCGAGGTGATGTCACCGTAGCCCAAGTCCTCTCTCAGGAACTCCTTGATCTTGTCCGTGGCTAGCTGCCTAGATCGGTTCATGCATGGCTCACCCGGTGATAGTTCACCTTGTTCTGAAGAAAGACTTAAAACACTCTTTTAACTGTTCCCCGCCGCGATAGGCTTTAAAGCGGATGCCCGCGTAACCTCTTGATAAGGATGGACTATAGGAGATACCTGCTGGAGGTGGGGACAGGCATAGACCTCCACGGTAAGGACGAGACCAAGGCCGCTCAGAGGGCTGTGAAGGACGCCATCAGTCACAGCAGCATGGTGGGGCTCGGCGGCCTCTTCAAGTTCGATAGCTTCTCGGAGATTGAGGAAGCCCTTATGGTGGACGTCACTGTCGCCGCCCCGAACCCGGAGAAGGTAGACGGAGACGCCGTACTCAGCGTGCTCCCCGAGGGGAGGAGAAGGATAACCATGGTGAAGGGGGGCCTGGAGTTTCCCACTGAGGGAACCGCCGAGGAGGCGAAGACCCACGGCGTCGTCATGGTGAACGCCTGCATCGTCGTCCTGGTCGACGTGGACAAGGTCGAGCGTAGATAAGACCCGGCGCATCACTGATTCCGTCAGAACACATTTATCGTTACTCTAGCGATACTATTATTGATGAGTCACGTAGTGAGCCGCATCTGGGAGCCTGTCCAGCGGATAAGGGCCGAGGCGTACCTCCAGATGATGCTACTGAGTTTCGCAGCCAGCGTATCCCTCACCAGACTGTTCCTCGAACTCGCGGGATACCCGCAGCTCGGGAACCAGACGCTGCACGTAGCCCACGTGCTCTACGGCGGGGTGTTCCTGTTCGCGGCAAGCCTGCTGCCCCTCATATACGCCAACAAGTGGGCCCTGACCTGGAGCGCGCTGCTCTCCGGGGTGGGGATAGGGCTGTTCATCGACGAGGTGGGCAAGTTCATCACCCAGACCAACGACTACTTCTACCCGGCAGCCGCCCCCATAATATACGCGTCCTTCCTCTTGACGGCGCTCCTCTACCTGAAGTTCTCCAAAGAGCCCACCCTGGACGCCAGAGACGAGCTCTACGCAGTGCTGGACACCCTCGGCGAGGTGCTAGACCACAGCCAA
>CAYPNN010000277.1:0-3149 GCA_964412065.1 uncultured Candidatus Bathyarchaeia archaeon | reverse complement strand
CGACGAGCCCACCCACGAGGTCGCTGTAGGCGGCGCTCACTATGGAGTCGCTGGCGACGTTGAGGCCGGCGCTCTTCATGGTGACCAGGCAGCGGGCTCCGCCGTAGGAGACGCCCGTCCCTATGTCGAAAGCGACCTTCTCGTTGACCGCCCACTCCACGTGCATCTCCGCCTGCTCCGCGTAGCGAGACAGCGTCTCGATGACCTCCGTCGACGGGGTCCCCGGGTAACCGACCGCGACGTGCACCCCGGCCTCGATGGCGCCTCGGGCCACCGCCTCGTTCCCCCTCAGAAGCTTATGTGAACCTTCCTCCTCTAGCAAGATGATTCCTCAACACACTTGCTTGAATCTTTTAATACGTTTAACGGTTTGGAAAACCGGTGCCGGTGTGTGTGGTCTAGGGAAAAAATTGAGGGAGAAAAAGATGTGGCCTACTCTTTGACCACGATGGTTCCGCTGAGGTGGTTGAAGAGCCTCTGCTGCTTGTCCGGGTACAGGAGCCATCCGACTATGGCGTCCAGAGGCAGGAGGAAGGCCTTCCCGACTGCCTGGTACATGCTCCTGCTTATATCGATGGGCTCGCCGCGTAGATCAACCACCCTGATCTTCATGGCTCTCTTGCCCAGGCTCTGCCCCTCGGTGCCCTCCAGGTACGCCCAGTATAGGAACAGGAATACGCTGTTCACGCCTACGTTGAGGAAGGGAAACGGGTCGTGCCACCTGAGCGGCCAAGCGAACATCCCCGCCACTATCCCCACAAGGAGGGAGTCGATGAGGAAGGCCACGAGCCGCTCTCCCCACGAGGCGAGCACGAGCTCGTCCACGTGCTGCCTGGCTCCGCAGCCGGAGCAGTACTCCGCGTCCTCGCTGAGCTCCTTTCCGCATTTCTTACAGTACACCATACATTACGCCTCCTTAGTCTCTCCTGACTGCGGCGACGTAGATGATCAGGGCTCCTAGCCCGAAGCAGACTAGGCCGCCGAAGAGCAGCCCCTTGCCGATGAAGTCGAGGAACGGCGCCTTCACGCCGAGGCCGGCGTCCACGTCCACGCCTGCGGAACCGTCGAGGTTCATGATGACTATCCAGTAGTCACCTTCCTCGGGCGCCCACTCCAGCGTCAACTCGTCGCCGATGGCGTAGGCCGACCATATGCTTAGGTCGGCTGGCGAGCCTTCGAGCGGGTCTCCGCTGTACCTTCGGTATGTTATCTGGGGGTTGCTGTCGTAGGGGTGATCCATGTCTACGTCGACGATGGCGTTGTACGCCTTCCCGGCGAAGACGGAGGCGGCGTCAGACTCCTCCGCTATCCCTATGAACACGTCTTTACCGTTGTTGCTCTCCAGCGTGAACTTCAGGTCGATGAAGTCCCCCGGTTCTGGTCGCCAGTACCTCACCATGGGTCCATCGATCTCGTCGATGACCATCTCGTCTATGTGCATGGGCCTGAACACGATGGCCTGTGTACTGGTCCCCAGGTCTACGCCGCTTACGCCGATGTAGCCGTAGCCGTCGTTGAGGCTCCGGGTGACCCCCATCAGGGCCGTCCCTCCGAGCAGGATGGGGACGCCCACGAGTATCAGGAAGCCGCCGAAGAGCACGACCAACACTTTGCCGGCGTCCCAGCCGCCCCCCCGGGGCTTGGTGTACCGTATGTCCGTAGCCCTGAGGTCGGCTCCGCAGTGGGGGCAGAACTCCGCCCCGTCCTCCACCTCTTCTCCACATTTCTTACAGTATTGCAACTTGTTTCACGGGCTTCGCAGACGGACCTCGGCTTATAAGGGAATTTCAGGATTTCTTCAGAATTGGATCACAAACTGTGCTCAATCTCTTCAGAAATTCTTCATGCAATTCCAGGAAGCGCATACGAGGGACCGCCTGGCTTGTCGAAAAATCGTCTAAAAAAGTGTTTGAAAGAGAAAAAACGTAGGTAATGTCTACCTCGTTCTCCTCGAGCTCAGGTAGGCGGCGGCGGGGAGTATCACGCACCAGAAGAACGCTGAGGCTGCCCTTGTACCGGCCTCGACCCCCCACGTGGGGATCACCACCAGCTCGTTGACTGCGACCGTCAATACAGCTAGGGCGATGACCGCTGGTGCAGCACTGTGCATCCCTGATCCGCCTCTCCTCACATGCGCGATGTAGGCGGCGGCGATCAATGCCACCGCGACGCCTGTCGCTCCAGTTATCCATACATTCACTCTATTTCACCTCCCTCCTCGTCGTCCCACAGGAACAGCTCGTCGATGGTGGTGCCCAGGGCCACGGCTACGTCGTGGGCTAGCCTAAGAGACGGGTTGTACTTGCCGGCCTCAAGGTAGACTATGGTCTCCCGCCTCACCTTCACGTTCTTGGCCAGGTCTGCCTGAGTCATGTCGTGGCGGGCTCTGAGCTCCTTTATCCTGTTTCTCATGCGCTCGCCCCTAGACGTCTTCCTTGCGGCCGAAGTATGCGTATACCGCGATGTAGGTGACGCCCATGAGGATGACCGCCGAGTTGATGACGGGCATGGAGCCCAGCTCCTCGAGCCCCTGGAACTCTATGCGGTACATGTTGTAGAAGTTGAGTAGGATCAGGTACCATGATCCCAGGTTGAAGGCCACGGTGGCGGCCCTTCCCTGGATCTTGGCGGTCCTCTCGTCTTGTAGCGTGAACCCGCTCCTCCTCTCCTTTATGGTTCTCCACAGCGTGTACGCGCCTATGGCGACTATGAGCGCTGCTATGATGGGTGTCGCCGTCGTCCAGATCGTTTCTGCCATTTCTTCTCTTCTCCTATGTTATGAATTTACCACATATTGTGGTATATTTCTAACATTGTGTTAGAATGATATAACATGATCTATTTAAGGGTATTGGAAAAGCCTTCGATAAATACTTCAAATTATCAATAGATTCCGGTTTTTAATAGTCTTGACTTTTAGATACTTATTACATCAAGCACATGAGAGGGGATTACCCACCAAAAACGAAGGGCATTATTACGACATCATCCTTGTCCGATAGGATTGTGTCAAGTCCATTGAGGATGGCTATGTTTTTCCCATTTAAAATTACAGCCAAATCAGCGCCACCTACTTTGAATTCGCCAAGATATCCGCTTCTTTGTTGTCCTGATTGCTCCGCGATTATACTAATTAATGTATTCATTGT
>CAYPNN010000276.1:0-3172 GCA_964412065.1 uncultured Candidatus Bathyarchaeia archaeon | reverse complement strand
GCTCACAGTAGACGCCCTCCAGGGCGAGGCTTATGCCCGTGGCGCACAAGACAACCATCCTCCGCGACAGAAGTACAAACATTAAATAAGGCACAACAGGGAGGGAATGATGATAGCATAGGTTGACAGAGTACATAAACATCCCCAGGGCTCTCATGAAGGAGCTTCAAGAAGGACTGGTTAGGGTCGAAGAGGTTCTGGCAACGCTAGAAGAGTTGGCGAACGCAGAGGGACTGGAGAGAATAAAAACAGCCGAGGAAGAGTACCAAAAAGGAGAGTATACCACACTACATAACAGCGACGACATCAGGAAGAAACTATAAAGTGAAAGCCCGATGGATTATAGGCCCGCTCTCACAAAGAAGTTTATGAGGGAACTCAGGAAACAGCCTGACGAGGTTAAAGAGAGGGCGCTGAGAGCCATAGATGAGATAACCGCTAATCCGTTGTATGGCGTTAAACTGAGAGGCGAACTCCTAGGTTATTGGCGATGGAGAATAGGCGAGTACAGAATAATCTACATAATAGATGACTCCCTTCATCTGGTCGTCTTCCTAGACGTAGGCCCAAGAAAATCCATCTACAAATAACCCGTACAACCGAACACTACATGAAAATGATCTTATTAGAATGACGAAAGAGTGGACGCTGGATCCCATAATACGATACGATTCTAAAACCGACATACTCTAAAAAGAGATCTGGTGGATACGCTTCTCGGTAGACCCATCGCAGACACCGCAACAACCCACGGTTGACGCGTTCTCGGTCTTCGACCAGTACCTCCTTGAGGTCCCCGCCGCCTAGGTAGCCTCAGCGATGAAAGAGATCTACAGCCATAACCAAATAATCAAGATATAAATCCCACCAACTACAGGTCTCCACCGAACCATTTAGTCTTTACTTTCAATTGACTCTCATTGACTCTCAGTAGCGACTGAATCTTCATATACTTTATAAGGCGGGGTGGGCGTCTTTGCCTCCCGATTTAAAATTTCATGGAAAGCGCAATTGTGGCGCCACTCATCTTTTAAGTTTATAACGATCAATCAAGGGTATGCAGGGCGTCATCGGCGTATACTCGAAACAGGGAGCATGCACCAAGAGCCTTCAAATTCTCTACGGGGTGCAGCACAGGGGCCAGGAGAGCAGCGGCCTCACGGCGGCGGGCGACAACAGCCTGCGGACGTGGAAGGACAGGGGGCTTGCCAGCAGCGTCTTCAGCGAGCAGTTCCGCTCCTTCATGCACCCCAACGACTACGCCGTGATAGGTTGCGCCAGCGGCGAGAACGCCGACAACGGCTTACCGCCCCACGAGTCTAGGCAACACAGCCGATTCTTCTTCAGCGTCGCCCTGGACGGCTACTTCCCCCGGGACGGGGGGACCAACGAGGAGGTCGTCGCCAAGACCATCAACCGTCTCCTGAGCAAGGGCAACGGGTTCAGTGAAGCCCTGGCGGAGACCATGAGGAGGCACCGTGACGCCTACTACAGCTTGGTGGCCTGCGTCTATGACAGGATCGAGAGCAAGAGCCTTCTGTACGTCGCCAGGGACGAGCGCGGGGTGAGGCCACTATACGTCGCCGCCAGCGACGCCAGCAGCTACGTCGCGAGCGAGTCGGCTCCCATCGACGTCCTGGAGAACATGGGGGAGCACTTCAAGCTGAGGAAGGACATCACCCCCGGATCGATTCTCTGCATCGACGAGAACGGCATAGAGGAGACCCGCGTGCTGGAGCCGAGGCGAGCCCACTGCGTATTCGAGTGGGTCTACTTCGGCCGCCCAGACTCGGTGATAGAAGGTAGGACGGTTCACGCGGCGCGTAAGGCGCTGGGCCACGCCCTCGTCGAGCTCCACGGGCTCCGGGACGAGTACGGGTTCACTAAGGGAGACCCAGAGGAATTGGTGGTCATCCCGGTGCCGGACTCGGGCCGGTCGGTGTGCACGGGAGTCGCGGAGGCGCTCGGCGTCACCGCCGACGAGGGCGTCATCAAGAACGCGTACATGGGCAGGACGTACATCATCGACGACCCGGAGTTCAGGAGGCTGGCGTCCGACCTGAAGCACAACATCATCAGGGAGACCGTGGACGGCAAGAAGGTGATAATAACCGACGACAGCATCGTCAGGGGCACCGTCAGCGAGTCCGTGGCCCAGAACCTCGTCAAGGCCGGCGCCAGGGAGGTGGAGTACCTGGTGAGCTACGCCCCCATATTCAACCCCTGCTTCAGCGACCCCCGGGACAAGCCCCTCGCGGCGCAGCCATACATGGGGAAGAGCCTCGGCGAGATAGGGGACCTGGTCTCCCGGGGTCTGCCCAGCATCAACAGGGTACGGTACAACGACGAGGAGCATATACTGGAGGCGGTGGGGCTGCCCAGGGAGCACGTCTGCACCTACTGTATTAGCGGCCGCAATCCATTCCTAGAACGATCTAAATAGTTACTCAAGAGAAATTACATTGATTCATATACTTCATATAACATTAAAGAAAACATTATCTTCGTTTTTTTATTAAATAAAATGTATTAATTGTAAAGCTTATCCATACACAATATCTTTTATTTTTCAGTAAAAAGTATCACTCCCGGTGATGTTAACCAACGGAAATAGAGCCCTCGGAAACATGGGTACAATTAAATACAATTTACAGTTAACCTTTAAAAAGGAGGCCCGACACATGAACGAAAAGCTCCTCAAGTTTCTAAAAGCTGCATTCTGGCCATTTCATAACCCAAACCGAGAAACTAATTTAACTGCTTTAATGACCCTCGGTGGTTTTGCACTCCTCGCGATTTGTGAAATTGGCACACGTGCTTTTGGGTGGCTCCCCCCTTCTCCGCTTATTAACGAAATAGGGCACGGTGCATTTTGGGTAGGGATTGGCAGAGCATCGAACGTAACAAATAATAAACAAGATTAGATAGCGTATGTCTTCGTGAATATGAGTGATAATCCAATTTGATTAACTAATTGATTTTATAGCGTCTAGTATGGTAACTCTTATATAACGTGCCTGCGTCTACGGTGCCGTCGGGGTGAAAATGTTGACAGGTGAATGCATTAATACCGTCGCATGCCTCGCCTCTAGAATCTAGCCAGGTATTTTTCTGCCGCTCGGGGGTGCGCAGAGCTGTCTGACTCCGAGATAGACAGCGGCATGGTCCGCCG
>CAYPNN010000275.1:854-3177 GCA_964412065.1 uncultured Candidatus Bathyarchaeia archaeon | reverse complement strand
CAGGAATAGTCAGCAGCAGGAGACCCATGTCACCCATGCCCTTGATCAGTTTCTTGGGCAGCTCGTGCTTCGTGTCGTTCTCCCTGACCTGCTCCAGGCTCATGTTCTTGGACAGCCACTCTCTGATTGCCTCACGGAACAGTTCCTGTTCCTCTGTGAACGAGAAATCTATCAAGTTATCTCACCAGATAAATCTGTTTGAGTTAACTGCAGCATATTTAAGGGCTTCGTCATCATGCGAGAAGTTAATCGGCTGGAGTCTAGTTTACGAACACCCTTAATATCAATGTCATCTCAGATTGAGTTGGTTAACAGATGAAGATCCTCGTTCTAGGTATGGGGCTAATGGGCCCAACTATCGCAAAAGACTGCTGCACCGACGCAGACGTCACCAAGGTGACTGGATGCGACATCGATGCAGGGAATCTAGAGGAAGCCAAGAAGTATGTGGATAGCCCGAAGTTTGACGCAACCGTGGTCAGCGTCACCGATCACGAAGCCCTCGTTGACGTCATGAAGGGCTACGACGTAGTCGTCCACGGGACCGCCTCAAGGTTCAGCCTTGACGCGTTGAAGGCCGCGATGGAGGCAAAGGTAGACATAGTGGATCTAGCCGGCGGCGGATATCCCCAGGAAGGAGGCATCTACGACGAGGTGGAGAAGGCAGGGATAACGGCGATGCCCGGCTGCGGAGTCGACCCGGGGCTCATAGACATCCTCTCCGGTCAAGCCGTCCTCATGCTGGACCAAGCCGACGAGGTGCTGTTCGCCTGCGGAGGGCTCCCGAAGGACCCTGAGCCTCCTCTCGACTACAAGATAGTGTTCGGCGGGACGAGGATGCCTGTTCGCCCCGGAAAGGTGCCCATGATCGTGGGCGGAGAGCAGCTGGAGATGGACAGGTACTCGGAGGTGGAGTCCATCTTCGTCGAGGGGCTTGAGCCCATGGAGGCTTTCATAGACGGTTACCCGTCCTCCCTGCTCAAGCTCTGCGTGGAGAAGGGGGTCCAGCACTTCAGGGGGAAGACCATCAGGTACTCCGGGTTCGTTGACAAGATCATGTTCCTGAACGACCTCGGCCTCATCAGCGAAGAGCCCGTGGACTACGAGGGAGCCAAGGTAGTCCCCCGTGAGCTGTTCCACAAGATCATATATCCTCTGGTGAGGTTCGACACCTCTAAAGGAGACAGAGACCTTACGGTGCTGCTGGTAAGGGTCTCGGGAACCAAGGACGACAAGGAGACGAAGATCAGCTACGACATGGTCGACTTCTACGACGAGGAGAAACAGATGACATCGATGGCAAAGACCACCGGGTACACCGCAGCCTTAATAGCTAGGATGCTCGGGCGAGGAGCGATCGAGCAAAAGGGAATACAGTGGCCGGTGCGCGTAATACACGGCGAACTATTCGATGAACTCCTCGGAAGCCTCAGGGAGAGAGGGTTGGTCGTCACCGTTTCGGTGACGACGACGCGGACGCTATAGATTATATTTTTTTGACTACATGCTACCATTAGAGGACTTGGGCAGTCGAGAGTATATTATTATCGAGAGCACGGTCGGGATGTGGAATACGCACACCTCGAACTTGGGGTCTAGAAACCTGTAGCCCGTCCTCTGTACTAGGCCGACGACAAGTGAAATGGCCGTCAGAACGATGGCCGTCGTCCTCCACGACTCTTTTTCACCGTGCAAACCGTTAACCATACCCTTAATGAGATCCTAGGAGGTCTATCAGTGGTATGTCCTGGAAAGTGCCTTCGGGAAGGGTCCTCCTAACCGTCATCGGTAGAACCCCCTCGTTCAGCTCCTGTATGGCTATTTCTATGGCGTCGCTGACTCCTTTTTCTAGCTGAACGAGTATCGGAGCGCCCAACGACACTTGCAGCGCTCTTGCTCCTACTATTCTCGCCCTCTCGAAGCGCGTCAGCTTCGGAGGCCCGATTATCACATCATCACTCAATTTGATCGCTTCAACATGATTCATTTGGTTCAAGTGTGGCTCAAACACATCGTTTCTTCTCGAGGCCCCCGTTGTCTGATTCATTTTTAGGTGTGGAAGCCAATGAACGGTACAAACAAGCACCTCGAAGCTACTACCCAAACCAAAGGAACTAGATATAAACATTTTCTTGTTGAAGGCTGCCTTAATAAACCTGCTCAACTGGAAACTGCAATAATCTAGAGAAACATGGGATACGGAGGCTTTTCCGCGTTATTTCTCGGAAACCACCTCGTTTCTCATGACGCCCAGCTTCTCGACGCCGGACTCTATCACGTCCCCTACCTTGAGGAGCCCCGATGGGTGTGCGGCGCCGACGCC
>CAYPNN010000275.1:0-844 GCA_964412065.1 uncultured Candidatus Bathyarchaeia archaeon | reverse complement strand
CGTTATGCCGTCGCTCAAGGTGCTGATTATGGTCTTTATGTCGAAGATCATGTCGCTCGTGTTTGCCTTCTGGCGCGTCTCGCCGTTGACCTTGCACCAGAGGTCCAATCTCTGGGGGTCTGCGACTTCATCCGCTGTAACTAGGTAAGGGCCCATGGGGGCGAAGGTGTCCTGGCTCTTGCCCCTGTACCACTGGTTGTGCTGCCGCTGAAGCGTACGCGCGGAGATGTCCTGAAACACCATGTAGCCCACTACATGGTCCAGCGCCTCGTCCTCGGAGATGTATTTTCCCTCTCTGCCGATGACGAAGGCGAGCTCCACCTCGTAGTCGAGCCTCTCCACGGCCCTGTTGTAGACGACGGGGTCGTAGGGACCCGTGATGGATGTCGGTGGCTTGGTGAAGAAGACTGGGTGCGGCGGCAGCGGTCTGTCACTGCCCCCCTCCTTCACGTGCTCCGCGTAGTTTAGACCCATGCAGACTATGTTCTTCCTGGTTCTCGGTATGGGCGCGGCGAGGCTTGCTTCGCTCAGTTTCATCAAGCCTTCGAGTCTACCTGATGCCAGGTTTTCCTCTGCCTCCTTCACTGCCTCTCCAGCACTCTCCATGCCTTTCTCCCCCAGGTCCAGGAGCCCAAGCATGGATAGGCTCGACCCCATGGCGTTGTTAAGGTCTAGAACGTAGTCCTCTATGACGGCCCCGAGTCCGCATCCATTCTTAGTTCTGTATGTGATGAGCTTCATGTCAGATATTGAGGCATGCGTTAACTTTTAACACTATTTACAGTGGAAGGTAAACGAGATATCCTTAAACCACGTTTAAGTGGCTATGGAGGTCAAAACACAT
>CAYPNN010000274.1:0-3181 GCA_964412065.1 uncultured Candidatus Bathyarchaeia archaeon | reverse complement strand
ATGATTACTTCAAACATTCTTCCTTTGAGTAGTGTAATTCTGTTATTCCATGTAACAAAGAATAAGCATTTTTAGGTATGGAATGAACCGCTTTTTTTTTGCAGATCTGATCCGAAGGTACAGCGACGGAAAAGGATCGAGTCTATAGACCAGAACCACAGACTGGGAAAAAGATACGTAAAATCAAACCAGGCTGAGGGGCTCAACGCTGTACAATGTGTGGAGGTAACGATCCAAAAAAGAGGGGAGAGATTAGCCTTCCTGGCGACTGAAAAAGCCTCGGCCTCTGCCTAAAGCTCCTTTGAAGCTGCCCAAGCATCTCGCTTGGCGTCTTGTGGGCAGCTCGACTCCGAGATCCTCCGCCCTCTGGTCTAGGTACACCTTTATCTCCTCTGGCGTTGCGCCGCTGTCCCTGAGCTCCTGGATCCCGTCCCTCAGCTGCCGGAGGGCTTCGAGTTGCTCATCGGTGAGTTCAGGTCTCTGGTGTAGCCCATCGGGCAGCTCAGATCTCTGGCACTCGACTCCAAGCTCCTCGAGATAAGCCTGAACGTACTCCCTGATCTCGTCGAAGGTTGCTCCCTCTTCACGCATCTCGTCCAGGGTCTCCTTGAGCTCCTGGCGCTGTCCTTCGTCTAGGCAGCCGACGAAGGATCCGCGCCTCCAGCTATTCATGAATTCTGGGGGGTCTGAGCCGGGGGCGTCGTCCTGGTCGGAGTCGGCGTTAGCCATGTATACGCCTCCCACGACGAGGAACAGCGTGAGAAGCAGCACCGAGGTCAAAGCAAGCGTCTTGTTTCTTCGTTTCAAGCGGGGTGTTTCACCTCGAGTCCTCCGAGCAAGGAATCTGTTTTAAACGGTTTTCCAAGGTTACACCAGATTTTGATCAGATTTGGGTGTAAACTGGACATACCCTTAACTAGAGTTTTAATAGCTATGCGGATAGATACCAGTGGTTCACTCCAGATGGCACCCCCCACGCGCACCTTCAAACACCTACTCATGTGGCTGTTCACGGGGACGCGGGGAGGAACGAACCGGGGGCGGATCATCGAGGCCCTGCGTGATGAACCCATGAACACGAACCAGCTCAGAATCGTGCTAGACCTGGACTACAGGACGGTGAGGCACCACTTGGAGGTGCTGGAGGACAACGACCTCATCACGTCCGCCGGCAACAGGTACGGGAAGATGTACTTCATCTCGCAGAAGCTGGAGGAGAGCGTGGAGACCTTTGAAGAGGTTTGGAGCCAGATGAGAGAGAAGCTGGACGAGGAGGAGGAGCGATGAAGAAGCATCAAGCATTAGTTTTACTGGTCTTGTTGGCGGCCGTAGCGACGCACTTTGTGGCTGCACAGGCCCAGCCGAGGCCTGGGGATCCACATAATTTCAAGCCGAGGTTCAACGAAACGGACCCCGATGTCCTCAGAGAGTTCGAGAGGCGTATTGAGATGTTCGTCACGGGAAGGATCATCGTCTCCTCGATCAACATCCTCCTCTACGGCTACCTCACCTACTTCTACATCCGGCTCTACATGGAGAACGAGTCCAAGTTCAGCCTGGGTCTCACAGCCCTCTCCATCGCGTTGCTGATCTACTCCATAGCAAGCAACCCGTACATCCTGCAGCTCTCCTGGAGGAGAGACCCCCTCTGGATGGGCGTCTTCAACTTCATACCCGACGTCTTCGCCACCGTCGCGGCTGTGATCATGGTTTACCTCAGCAAGACCTAGGCAATCCAACCCTTACGACGGCTTGCATGTGTCACCAATTTTGATCAGATTTGGGTGTAAAATGGAGAAATGGCTTAATAGAGTTATAGCCACTCAAGCATAAATAATGTGAAAAAAATGTTTGAACAAACCAAGGAAAAGTTGACGACGTTACTAGTCATACTGGTATTATGTGTAGGGCTCTACACGCCGATCCAGCCAGTCGCCGCGGTTTCCGAGGGGAACATCCACGGAACCGTCGTCGACGGTAACGGTGACCCGATAAAAGGTGTGAAGGTCTCGGCCATAACCCAAACGGATTACGTCCCTAAGGTCAAGAAGTACACCAATGAAGACGGATACTTCCGCATGTCCCTCGTAGGATCCTACACTCTGGTCTTCGAGAAGGAGGGCTACGCATCAACCGAAGTAGGCGTCGAGGTAACTTCTGCGCCGAGTACGAGTCCCGACTACGACCTGATCCTGACCGACATCGTCATGGACCCTACGTTGAAGCTCACCGCCTCGGTGGTTAAACGAGTCACCTCCCCGGGGAACACGTTAAAGCTCTCCTTCACGATCAGCAACCTCAACGACGAGACGGAGCTTGTCGTCTTCTCGGTGGCGGCACCGGAAGGCTGGGACACGAGGGTGCTCGACTCGCTCGGGAAGATCGAGTCGATCTCGCTCCCACCTGGATCAGAGAGCTACACCCTTGAGGTCAAGGTGCCTTCGACGGCGGCTCAGACCGAGACTATAAC
Organism: uncultured Candidatus Bathyarchaeia archaeon; assembly: GCA_964412065.1. GTDB lineage: Archaea > Thermoproteota > Bathyarchaeia > TCS64 > TCS64 > RBG-16-57-9. Next base: position 711 of record CAYPNN010000274.1, on the reverse strand, counting down.
GTTGACGGCGACAGGCACCTCGGAGGCGTCTCTGGGCTTCACGATCACCCCCATGGCGAGCACAGACGAGATCGAGTTAAGTTCAACGTACCCCTCCGTCTCAGAGGAGCTCGGCCAGAAAATCGAGCTACCCCTCAGCGTGTCCAACGTGGGTGAGGTCACCAAATTGATCACCCTCCAGACCGAGGCTCCCACTGGCTGGGTCGTCAGATTCAAAACGAGTTCAGGGCTCATAGTAAATAGCCTGTCTATGTCACCGGGCAAGACGGAGTCCCTGACCATCGAACTGGAGTCGCCGGAGGACGCCGCAATAGGAGACTATTACATAGTCGTGAAGGCGGTCGTGGACGACGTCGTATTCGATTCACTGGGGTTCGAGGTGAACCTGCGCGAGGCGGTTAGCGAGCTGGAGGTGATAAGTAGCTACTCGGAGGTGACCGTCGAGGCAGGCAGCTCTATCACTTTTCCCATCGCCATATGGAACAAGGGAGAAAAAGATGCTCTGGCTCTACTAGTGGTGCCCACGGCGCCCAGCAACTGGAAGACGACGTTCATCTCAGACGACATCGAGGTGGCAAGCATCCTCGTGGAGGCCGGGAAGTCGACGACGGTGAAGCTGCGGGTCACGCCGCCCAACTCCGTCGAGACCGGATCATACGAACTCGTGGCATTGATCGGCTCTGGAGACGGCTCCCAGACGCAGCTTCCCTT
>CAYPNN010000273.1:0-3192 GCA_964412065.1 uncultured Candidatus Bathyarchaeia archaeon | reverse complement strand
GAGAAGAGTTAGAAGCGCTCGAAAAGTATCTCCGGCAAGAGTCGTGGAACGGTTGAAAGAGACGACGAATATCTCACACCCGAACAGGCGTTATTGGCTTCAGCTGGATCGCATCCACCGGGCGATTCCCCTTTGAGGGCCGAGGCGCAGCGTTTACACTTTATATGGAGTATAGATACACAATACTAAGGTACACCCTTTCTTAAATACGAGACTGAAGCAAGTGTAATCATGTCAGATACCCAGAAGGTAGTGGTCTCCCTGGTGCTTGGCTTGATAATTGGGTCAGCCCTAGGTGTGGGGGGCACCTACTACACGCTGAACCGCTGGGTAAAACAGCAAGCCGAGGAAAACGAGGCCCAGTTATCTGAGTTACAGGATCAGCTAGAGATGGTGGTAAGCGGTAAGGAGGCGATAATATTCAGCCTCGAGAAAGATGTCGCGAGCCTAGATAGACAGGTTTCTGAACTCGAGAAGAATATCAGCCTCCTCGAACAGGGCCAAGAGTCAGAGCTCCAGGATTATATAGACGACCTTGAGGAACAGCTATCGTCTCTGCAGTCCCAGGCGTCGTCACAGAACACCACCATCGCCGCGCTGGAGACGCAGATCAAGGACATCATCGAGTTCAACCTGACGCACCACTACCAGTGGCGTTTCGAGGGATTCGACAGGTCCATGAACCTGTCGATCCCGTATGGGCTGTACTGGGAGTACCGTAACAGACCCCGGCCCGCGGAGTGGGAGGACTGGGCCCAGATGTGCAAAGACGCCGGCGACGACGCCTACATCGGTCAGATAGCAGACGAGTTTCTGTCGACGGCGTCGAGGGAAGACTTCACAGACGCGATGACGGTGAACCAAGTAGTCACGTTCGTCCACAATATGCTCAACACAGAGGAAGACGTCACGGCGCCATGGGACGAACACCCGAAGTACCCGGTCGAAACCCTGGTCGACCTGGGAGGCGACTCAGAGGACACGTCGATACTTACGGCCGCCATACTGCACGAGATGGGGTACGACGTGGCGCTGATCTTCTTCGAAGACCTCAAGCACGTCATCGTCGGAGTCGGCCCCGGCGAAGGAATATTCGGGACCTACTACGAGTCATATGGGACACGGTACTTTTTCCTGGAGACGACGGGGGACGGGTGGAAGGTCGGCGAGAAACCGACGATACTCGACCCGGAGCAGATCCACATATATCCACTGAAATACTATTGAGCTAACAGGTCTTCAAAACCGCCGACGCTCCCATCCAATTATTTTGTTTAAAAAGTTTTTAGTTGTTAAAGCATAGATTACATCATGAAGAAGTTTTCTGGTTTTTACCTAGCCATCGTGTTCCTGGCCTCGATTCTCTGCGCCGCGCCCACGGCCTCGGCTCCCCCTGAAGGGCTCCCTGAGCCGACGTGGACTACGGGACGCTACTTCCCCCAGTTCCCTGAGCCTGACACCGTGTACGTCTTCAGGGTGCCCAACGCGATGGTCGACTGGTGGGGGGCTCCCACTTCCCCCGGCTGGAGGATAACGGACTCCCCCGAGACCATGGACGCATTGACCTTGGTCGGCATGCAGGGGGTCATCAACAGGCATCACTCCTGCATCTACCTCGACTGGGAGGAGGCGGAGGTCTTCAACGACCGCGACGGGTTCTGGCTGCCCCTTATCGCGGAGCACGTCGAGGTGGTCGGGATGCCTCAGCAGGGGGTGGACGCGGTAAACTATCTTCTAGAGCAATACGGCGACCTGTTTGACGGGGCCGTTGTATACGACCCCGAGGTACCAGACACCATCAACGTGGCGACGATGATGGCGGGGCTGGAGAACCGTGTCATCGTCTCCCCGCAGCAGCTGGCGGACCAAGGGTTCCCAGGGTTCTCCTCGGTGGTGGACCTGACGGAGACGGCCTCGGTCAACGGCTGGGATGCATCCGCAGAGGGCCGCCTGGCCGTGTACCGGTGGGTGTACCAGAACCTGTGGCCCAGCCTCAAGAAACGCGTCATCGGGGTGGTGTGCACCGGCCCCCCGGACAGCGGGGAGATAGAGGAAAGGTCCGGCGACCTGTTCCCCCTGAGCCTGGCTACCCGTGACTACATCGTGGCGTTGAAGCTGCCGGCTCTGTGGTTATCCCCCGTCGACGAACAGCAGCGCTCCCTGTTCTCGGCTTTTCTGGAGGATGCGCCTAACCCTGTTCCGGTGTTCGGGTTCGTCGACCGCTACGAGGAGGCGACGGTGGACCTAGCCTCGGAGCACGGGGACTGGGTGGCCGTCCTGACAAACGGGAACGCGCCTTTGTCAGCGGGAAGCCTGTCATGTCTGTCCGGGATAAGGGTCGACATAGAACCCTACGAGCCTGTGATCGACGTCGACGACATCTTCGCCACGCTCGGCGAAGCCCCCGTGGTCACGTTCTGGTCCTCAGACGGAGACGCGCTCCAGTACATCATCGACCGAGGCTTCTACCCACAGTTCACATGGGATCAGCTGCAGGGCTCGGGCATCGGCTTCACAACAAACCCGGTTCTCATAGACCTGGCCCCGCTTATCTGGAACTACTACGTCGACTCCGCGGAGGACACAGCCCTGGTTTGCGGCTACTCGGGCGCCGGCTACACCTACCCGAACCTGATGGACCACGATGAGTTAACCGACTACTTGGAGCACACGGCTACGTATTTAGCGGAGTCGGGGCTAAGGGTCGTCAGAGTGGACAATAGGCGAGGCGAGTTCGACCGTTACCACTCTCAAACGTATTCGAGCGTCCTCGGCGACGCGGCGTACCTCGGAAACATCGTCGGGGCGACCAGCCTAGGGTACCTGGGGGGCGGCTTCTCTTACCTTGACGTGCCTGAGCCCTCGCTGACCTGCACATACTCGTTGTTCGAGGGGACAGGGGCGTGGCTCAGAGACAGGGTAGACGAGATAACGCCCGGGATCATCAGGCTGACCATGGCCGACTACCCCTGGTACGAAGGAGACCTTGTGCCGGACCCGGACACCGCGTCAGGTGAGGCCGTAGCGTTCCATGTTATGGATGGAACAGGGATCAAGGTATGGGGGCCCTGGGCAGCCATGGAGCCGGGAGACTACGAGGCGACTTACCGCATGAAGGTGAGCGACAGCTCCCTCAACGCCGCCGTCGCCGACGTCTTCATCGGTGAACGTCTAGCGTTCCCAGACTGGAGG
>CAYPNN010000272.1:0-3212 GCA_964412065.1 uncultured Candidatus Bathyarchaeia archaeon | reverse complement strand
CTGCATACCGGAGTTCGTAGCCTCGAAGCCGGAGTGGGCTCAGAAGTTCACCGACGCCGGGCTGCCCGTCGCCGGCGACGACGTCAAGAGCCAGCTAGGCGCTACCATCCTCCACAGGGTCGTCGCCAAGCTGTTCTACGACAGGGGCGTCGTGCTGGACAGCACCTACCAGCTCAACATCGGGGGCAACACGGACTTCGAGAACATGACCGTGGAGAACAGGCTCAAGACCAAGCGCATCAGCAAGACCGAGGCCGTGCAGAGCCTAATACCCTACGAGTTGCCCACAAGGATCGGGCCCAGCGACTACGTGCCGTTCCTCGGCGACCACAAGATATGCTACATAAGGATAAACAGCCACAGCTTCGGCAACCTGCCCATCACCCTGGACACCAAGCTCGTTGTCAACGACAGCCCCAACAGCGCGGGGGTCGTGATCGACGCAGTTAGAGCCACGAAGATAGCCCTCGACCGCGGCGTGTCGGGGCCCCTCCTTGGCATAAGCAGCTACAGCTTCAAGCACCCGCCGAAGCAGGTCCCCGACGACGAGGCCCGCCGATGGGTAGAGGACTTCATACAGGGGAAAGTGGAGCGCTAGGGGAGCCAGAGCCGAAGCTCCGCCTCGGCCTCCTCCGGGTTCCCGGAGGCGTGGACCAGGTTCTCGACGGCCCTGCCCTCTGCCGTGCTCCTCTCTATGCTGTCGACGCCTAGGTCTCCTCTGATGGTGCCCTCATCGGCCGTCGCGGGGTCGGTGTAGCCGGTGACGCGGCGCACCTCCATGATGGCGTCTTCTCCCCCGAGACGCATTGCCAGCACAGGGCCCCTGCCGAAGTATTCCCTGAGCTTCCCCAGGACCTTCATGCCGTGGGCCTCAGGGTCGGTTATGCTGGGCACCACGGCCTGAGCCTTCTTCCCAACGCTTAGAGCCATGCCGTCAGGGTAGTGCTCCCTGAGCCTCCTCTGTCCTACCTCCTTGTAGTACCTCATGTCCAGAACCTTGAGGCCCGCGTCCTCGTAGTACTTTATTATGGCTCCTATGAGGTTTCGTTCAAGCGCATCCGGTTTTAGGATGACTAGGGTCTCCTGGTACATTGGCATGGTGTAGGCGGGCCTTCTTTAAGGTTTAACGGTGGGGTGATAAAAATTTGGGTTTGTTCCTCACCTAGTCCTTGAGCTCCATCTTTGGGAACTGGGCCAGATCCTTCACGGTGTTGAGTGTGAACTCAGTGTCCTTCATGTATTCTTCGTGAGCGGGGTCGTACTGAGTCTCGACCTTGGGATCTGATTTGAGTAAGAGATGCATTCTGAGGGCTCCAGGGCCGAGCCGGGTCCTGAAGCTGCAGACGGGGCACTTGAATCGGTTTATCATGTCTCCTTCCTCGGTGAGAGTTACGTATATACGGAGATGTTCCGGAATATTGAGCGACATTTACCCCAAATGATCCACGGTGTATAGCGATATATGCATTACCCACATCTGTCACTAAATTCTCGTTGAATATAACGAAAATTCCCTAATATTCTCCTGGGAATCAACCACGACCGAATACTAAAGAAACAACGGTTTAGCGCAAGGGCAAGGCTATCTCTGCCTTAGCCTCCATGCCTCGGTCCACTTGAACTTCCTGGGGTCGCGCCTCATGTCCAGCGTGCTCTTCCTGCACTTTGCGCTACAGAAACGCAGGACCCTTCCGTCGCGCCTCACGAAGTTCGTCCCCGTGCCCGGGGCAATCTCCTTACCGCAGAAACTACACCTATGTACCTGAGGCAACGGCTTCACCTACCTGATCTTCCTGGCCTCGCGCTCCGTCTCGCGCAGAAGCAGTATGTCGTCGATACGCACAGGCCCTTTCACGTTCCGTGTGATGATCCGTCCCTTGTCCCTGCCTTCCTCGATTCTGACTCTTACCTGCATGACCTCGCCCGTCAGCCCCGTCCTTCCAAGGATCTGGATGACTGTGGCGGGTGTGAGAAGGTCAGAATCCTGACTCATACTACTTCACGAGTTCCTGGAATTTCTTAACTATCTCGGCGACCAGGTTCTCGGCGTCCCCTGGGTCCTCGATGGACGCAGCGGATGAACTCACTTGGATCCCGAGGGCTTCACCGATCTTCTGCTTCTCCGGGACATATATGTACGGCGTCTTCCGCTCTTCACATAGAAGCGGCAGGTGCGCGACTATCTCCGGAGGCTGAACGTTCTCGGCTATAAGCACGAGCTTGGATTTACCCCTCTCGATGCTCTTGGTCGCCTCGTTGGTTCCTTTCCTGATCTTACCTGACTCCGTGGCGATCTTCAGCGCCTCGTACGCGGCGTCCGCCACCTCCTTCGGCACTTCGAACCTCACGTAGAAGGGCTTCGAAGGATCTACATCTCCTGACATATCATTTCCCTCAAGGTAGATAGTGTTACCTGATCGTCCTTTATTAAACGTTCCGCCCGTTAACACGGAAATGTGAACTTCTACGTTTCCGCGCCGTATTCGCGGAAAATCTCGGCGTAGACCTTGCAGAAGTACTCGCACGCCTCACCCACCCCCGTGCGGCCTGAGTCGGTCAGCATGTAATACTTCTTCCGCCCCTCCTTCCTTGTATCCACTAAACCTCGTTTCTCGAGTTCCCGGAGGGCGGGGTAGAGGGTCCCGGGGTTGGGCTTTATGCCCCGCCTCTTCTCGAGCTCCTCGGCCAGTTGCTGGCCGTACATGTCCCTCTTTGTGAGGAGCCACAGTATGGTGAACGATAGTAGGCCTCGCATGTCACAGCAGTCTGGCATGTTGGAGCAGCACTCGTCTTTCTCCGACATCTATATATTGGGTGACCAATAGGTTTATATAGGTTTCATAAAACACATTGGATGCCCAATATATTAGGCGCATGATGGATGAGGGATAACTAATGTCAAGCAAGGAGATCAAGGAGCATGTAAGGAAGAGGTACTCTGAGCATGCCGTGAGAGCCCAGTCGAGCTGCGGCTGCGGGGCCGGCTGCTGTGGAGCGCCTTCTACCCAGCCGTGGGCTGAACAAGTCGGGTACACGGCCGAGGAGATATCGAAGCTTCCCGCGGAGGCTGTCGCCGCCGCGGCGGGGTGCGGCAGCCCCACCGCCATCGCGGGCCTCAGAGAGGGAGAGACCGTCCTAGACCTGGGTTCAGGTGGAGGCATAGACGTGTTCCTCGCAGCCCAAAAGGTGGGGCCGAAGGGAAAGGCTATAGG
>CAYPNN010000271.1:0-3225 GCA_964412065.1 uncultured Candidatus Bathyarchaeia archaeon | reverse complement strand
GGCGAGGGCTATGTCTAGCCTGAGTCCCTCGTGGTCTATCGTGTAGGCGACGGGCTGACTAGACATCCAAGAAACATTGTTCGCCGGTGTTAAAATCTTGTCGGGGCTGGGCTACTGGATCTCTTCCAGCGCCTCCTGGGCGGCCTCCTCAGCCTCGGCTAGCAGGTCGGACTTGACGATGGTGGTCACGTAGCCCGCGATCTTGTTGCGGAGCTTCTTGGAGACGTCGAGCCCTATCATGTTGAGGAACTGTTTGTTGGGCTCATACTCCGGCTGGAAGCTGTACGGGTACCTCTCCACCAGCTCGAGGCTTATCCGCTTTATCATCTCCGTGCGTACCTTACCCAAACGACGGCACCCGTGCGCTGTACTCATCTATGCCGCGCTTTTAAACGTTTACCCTCATCTCTGCTCCAGGCGGACGCCGTCCAGTAGTATGTCGGTGCCTTCGCCGAGGAGGATGCCCCTCAGCTCGAGGTCGGTGGACACTACCTTGAGGCTGAACTCGAGGGACGCGTCGTGCCACTGGCCTTCCTCGGGGAGGCTGCTCGCGTCCACGGTCACGTTGGCGAGGGTCTCCCCCCTGCTTCTGGCGTCGAGGAGTATCACCCCGGTCTCGCTGTGGTTGAGGGTCTTGAGCCTGTAGACCGCCGTGTAGTTGCCCTCCGGCGCTATCTCGTAGGGGCCGTACCAGACGGTGCTGGACTTGCTGGACATGTCTGCGTAACGGATGGCCTCCCCTGTGCTGGAGGTGGGCTCCTGCACGATCTCGGCGTTCATGAGTATGAGGTCCCGGGGGCCGAAGGCGGCGGAGATGGGCTCGTACAGGAGGGGCGTCGACCTGTTGCCTCGCTCGTAGAGGTAGATGTTGTCGTAGAAGGCGAGGAGGCTGTAGTTGCCCCGGGCTACTATGTGGAACGCCGTCTTGGCCGTGCCGTGGGGGTCTGTCTCCATGTCGAGGAGTATGTAGTCGGTCCTCAGGGCCATGAGCGTCGAGTTGGCCCTGCGCCACGTCTCCGGGTCCTGCGCTATCTCGGGCACCATCACGTACGCGTCCAGCCTGTTGCTGACGTGGGGGAAGATGTTGTCCTGGGTCAGGACGGAGGCGTCCGGGGGTATGAGTGTCAGCATCTCCGTGAGCCGCCTGTTCCTCTGGCTCGTGCTGGGCTTTATGTACGCGGGGCTGAGGCTGAAGCCGTCAGTGAAAGGGCTGAGGGGGCTGAGGGCGACGCCGCTGGCGACGCCGAGGACTATGAGCCCCTTGAGGACGGCTCTGAGGCTCACGCTGTTCTCCCCCTTGAGGGACACGTTCAGCCTCTCCAGCCCCCTGATGAGGGAGACGAATATGAACGGTATCACGAGGGCGGGGTACTGGAAGCCCAGCCGGTAGTATGGCGGGTAGTTGGACAGTATGGAGACGGCGAACCAGGGGGCGGCGGGTATGAGCGTGGCTGGGCTGAGGAAGCCGAGGAAGAGGCTCGGGGTTAAGAGGGAGAGCACGTAGACGTTCTTGTCGAACCAGTCGTAGGAGACGGCCCTGAAGGCCTTGGCTGGGTCGGTGACGACTCGTAGGGGGACCTCCGTCGGTGAATCCACCTCAAGGATCGCGAAGTTCTGCCCCGCCCTCAGGTGCTTCGGAACGTCGGGGTTGAAGTGATGCAGCACGCTGGATGACAGAGCCCACCAGAGCAAAGTGACTGAAAGCACGGCCAGGATCGGCGTGATCTCGCCCCTTATGGCGCCCTTCTCGCGCCACCTCGCCCCCTGAATGGTACGGTGAACCACAAGGAAAGCCACGTAGCTGAGCATCACCACGACGACCTGCTCCTGGACCGACAGCGCGAGTATTGACGCTGCGACCATCCTCTTCGTGTCCCATCGCAGGGTGTAGAGTAGGAGATAGTTGAAGATGAGTGGCAGCGTGCTCTGGACGTGGAAATCATAGGAGTTGACGCCGTGGAGGGCGGGGTTCAGCAGGTATATGACGGCTAGTGCCGCCGCCGTTTCCTCCGATAGATTCTCCTTCGCGATCAGGAAAATCGGGTATGCGGAGAGCCCTATCACGAGGGACTGTAGCACCAACAGAGTTACTGGTGACTGGTGGAGATAGTAGAACGGGACCAGCAGGAACAGTATGGGGCTGAAGTGGACTCCGAAGAAGCTGCCAGACTCGACGAGGTGCCGCTCACATGTGTTATAGAAGACCATTCCCAGGTTCACGGTCGACCAGAAGGACTGGTCGAATATGCCGAGGTCCCAGGCGTAGGTAGTGAAGGAGTTGTGTTTGGAGACGGTGTACCACGACATCACCGCCGTGTAGACCAATATGGCGGCGGCTACGCTTAGCTTGCTCCTATGTTTCAATGTTTTTCCAATAAAACCCATTCAGAGGGGGTTTCAGTTGGACCCGATTTAAAACTGATGTAACTCACAACATAACGTTAAAGAGGTTAATGATCAATGGCTTTTCGAGTGCGTTAAATTCGAAAATGAATCTTATAGAGTTAAAGAATGAAAAAAGCAAGAATCTAGCCTTCTCGGCGGAAAGGTTCGCAAGTATTAAATATTATTCGAAACGAAAAGAGGAAATAGAAGGGAACAGAATGCCTGGCGAAATTAAGGTGGCGCCCATGCACAAGCTGATCAAGAGAGCGGGCGCTGACAGGGTGAGCGAGGAGAGTGCAATCGCCCTTGGACTGGCCTTAGAAGAGATAGGCGTGAAAATGGCTAGGGAGGCCATCGACTACGCGAAGCACGCGGGTCGTAAGACGGTGAAGGCAAGGGACATAGAGATCGCGGCCAAGAAGGTCTTTGAGCGATAGGATAATATATTTCTCCCGTGGGCATCATTCTGGCTTACGATGGCTAATATTCAGTGTGACGTGCTCGTGGTCGGCGCGGGGCCCGGAGGAAGCATGGCCGCGAGGACCGCCGCCGAGAACGGCGTCGAAGTGATACTCATCGAGGAGCATCCCGTGGCCGGCACACCGGTCTACTGCGCAGAGGGGCTGAGCATCGGGGGCATCGTTGACGGAGGGCTCGAGGCCGCGCCGCCGTACGTCTCGCAGCAGATCACAATGGCACGCATAGTGGCGCCCAGCGGGAACACCGTGGAACTCACCAGCGACGACTGGACCGGGTACACGCTGAATAGGGAGGTCTTCGACAGGGCCCTCGCCGAGAACGCGGAGAAGGCGGGCGCCAGGCTGATGACTAACACGAGGG
>CAYPNN010000270.1:0-3229 GCA_964412065.1 uncultured Candidatus Bathyarchaeia archaeon | reverse complement strand
GGGTATGGGTATGTTGGCGGTGAAGCGACACAAAGACGATGAACTCGCCAAGTCCATGAGCCTGGAGTTCCTGGGAACCCCAGACGACCTGATCCACGTGATGTCTGAGTCGGACTTCGTCGTCGTCACGGCGCCGCTTACCCCCGAGACCAGGGGCATGATCGGGGAAGAGGAGCTGCGCTCCATGAAGCCCTCGGCCTACATAGTGAACGTGGCGAGGGCGGCCATCATCCAGGAGGAGCCTCTCTACAGAGCGTTGAGTGAGGGCTGGATAGCGGGCGCCGCCCTGGACGTGTGGTGGACGCCTCACTTCTGGGACCCGTTGTGGAACAAGGAGGGGAAGCAGGCTTCGGGGTACCCGTTCTGGGAGCTGCCCAACGTAGTCTGCACGCCCCACAGCATCGTCTCCACGGACAGCCGCTCCGACGCGGGGCTGAATATAATGGTGGAGAACATTCTCCGGGTGAAGCGGGGAGAGCCCCCGATAAACCAGGTGGACAAGAAGCTAAGGTATTAAGGGGCGGCTCTACGTGGTGCGCTTGTAGTAGCCGGGCCTCGGCGAGTAGATGGTGCCGTCCTTCATGAGGACCCCTATGAGCCTGGCTGCCTCGGCTCTGCCGATGCCGTGGTCGCTCTGCAGCGCGTCGTAGAGGTCGTCGTCGCGTACGCTTCCGCTCACCCTCTCCATCTCGCTGACCACCTGCAGCAGCTTCTGGAGCTGGTTCTGGAGGCTCCGCGGCTTGCCCGAGTAAAGTATGTCTATGTCGATCTGTCCCGTCTGGATGTCGACGCCCACCTGCTCCAGGCTCTTCTGCATGAGGTTTATGACTGCCTCGGCGTCCTCGACGCTTATCTCGGCGCGGAGGTGGGCCCTGGCGCGGGCCTCGGAGAGCCTGACGAGGCCCTCCAGCTGCCTGGCGGTGATCGCTATGGCGGCGGCTTCGCCTCCCTCGACGCTGGCGTTCCTCATCTTCACGTAGAAGCCCTTGAAGCGCTCGATGACGTCGTCGGTGATGATGGGGTTGACCTTCTTGGCGTAGCTGATGTACTTCTTGAGGAGCTCCATGCTCAGCGGGGCCTCCGTCGACGTCAGCACCCTGTGGAGCCTGAGGATGTGCTCGGCGATGTCGGCGTCCAGCTGGCTGTCCGGCTGGTCCTTGAGTATCCATATGAGGTCGAACCTGCTGAGGATGGTGACGGGCAGCGTTATGTTCTGGGCGATGGTCTGGTATGGGTTGTACCTGCCCAGCGACGGGTTCGCCGCCGCTAGGATGCTTGTCCGCGAGTTGAGGGTGGCCACGATGCCTCCCTTGGCGATGGGGACCACCTGTTGCTCCATGGCGGGGTGTATGGCTCCCCTGTCCTCATCCCTCATCTTGTCGATCTCGTCGATGCAGCAGACGCCCTTGTCGGCCAGCACCAGGGCACCCGCCTCCAGCACGAAGCTCCCCGTGCCGCCCTCCTTGACGACGGCTGCGGTGAGGCCGGCTGCGGTGCTTCCCCTGCCCGTGGTCATGAGGCCCCTGGGCGCGGCCTTGGAGGCGAAGTTGAGCATCTGGCTCTTGGCGGTGCCCGGGTCACCCACGAGGAGGACGTTGACGTCGCCCCTTATCCTCATGTCGGGCCGCTCCTTGAGGACGCCGCCGAAGAGGAGGTACAGGATGGACTCCTTGATGTGCTCGTACCCGTAGATGCTTGGCGCGATGCTGCCCATGAGCTTCTGGAACACCCAGGGGTCTTTGGCCACCTCCAGTATCGCCTCCTCGTCCTCTGGGCTTATCTCCATGAGATCCATCTCCCTGCCGCTTATCTCCGTGTAGCTGGCGTCCACCTGGATGTCGAAGGTGCGGAGCTCGCCGCCCCTGCCGTACCGTGAGAGAAGCTTGATGAACCCCGTGAGGGTGATCCTGTCGCCAGGGCGGGCCAGGTCCACGAGGTCGTCTTTGAGCTCCACGTGGATGCTCCGCGGCAGCTGGCCGGGGGGAAGGTCCTCGGGCCGCTCCTGTATGCTGACGTTCTGGCTGTCGATGAACACCGACTCCCTGGGGACGAGCTCGAAGCCCTTCCTGTTGTCGCAGGCGAGGCACTTCTGGGGCTTCTGAATAGTCTGGCCGCTCTGCTCGATGTGGTTCATCTCGCCGCAGACGGAGCACCTGAACGTCGCCTTCACGACGAGGGGCGTGACGCTGCTGGCGCGGACGATGATGCCGCGGGCCATGATGAGGCGGCCGATGTGGTCGGCGCCTATGCGGCGGAGCGGCGTCTCGGCGGGCAGGTTCCTGTACCTGACGTTGATCCTGTCCAGGCTCTCGGCGTACATGGGGTCCCTGGTGCGGAGCTTGCTCCTGACCACGGACTCGAAGATAGGTGTGAGACTCTCGGGGTCGTCGAGTATGAGGCGGGCAAGCTCCATGTCGAAGGTGTAGACGTCGGTGAAGTCGATCACGAGGCTCTTGGTGCCCCTGACGGCCATCTCGCCTATTGCCTGGTCGTACTTGTACCGTTCCTCGGCGTCCATGAAGTCCTCTATGAAACGGGTGAAGGCCTCCTCGAAGGTGTCCTGCCGCGCCAACTAATCCTCCCCCAGCGCCCTCATTCTGTCACGCCAAGCCGTGACTATTCGGTTAACGTTCTCGTATAAGTCGGCCTCATCTTTCGAGAGCGCGGAGGTGGATGAAACTGCCCCCGACGACGCCATCCTGATGATGCGGCCGATCCTCGACTCAATTATCTCCCTGTACCGGGCCCTCATCCTGTTGAGCTGAGCAGCCTTCTCTGGGTCACCTCTGACTTGGGAGAAGCTCTGGTAGGCACGCTTGTAAAAGTCATCGGGCAGGGGGCTGGGCGGCCCCGCTGGGTTGATGCGCTCCTTGAAGTGGATCTGGGTCCATTCTGTCTGGGTCACCGCTTCCTCGGAGTACTCGGCGAGGCCGGCCTCCACCAGCTCATGTGCGACCCAGAACCAGGTCACGAACTCGTGGCCCTCCTGCACCTCAGGGAGCTCTATCCCAGGCGTCTGTATCCGCGGAAGCTTCTTCACCGCTCTTAGCTTTACCTCTGCGTTCTCGTACTTCATATGGGCTACCCGAGAATATTGATGGTGAGTAGCAAATGACAAACATAAAGAACTATTCTCATGTCGCGTGAGTCTAGAGAAATGATAGTCACACGCGGTGAGAGAGTCAAGATGGTTTAAAACCCGCGTCTCTAAATGAAGAGGGATGCAGTC
>CAYPNN010000269.1:0-3238 GCA_964412065.1 uncultured Candidatus Bathyarchaeia archaeon | reverse complement strand
AAACTGCATTCAGGAAACGCTGAAAAACTCAGTAGGAAAAGATGCGAACGTACCCAACTTGTAGTCAATACTATATCTTCAACCTATAGTAAATACTATACATTCAGCTGAAATTGTGTAGAACAGAAGGAGGCGGTAGTCAATACTACCCCATCTCTAGGTTTGAATCACAGCGTTTGATTACATTTCATGCAGTGAGATAGTCAATATTACCTGGATCGCGGAATCAGATCGGCTTCACCAGAGGCGGTAGTCAATACTACCCCTACCACAAAGGAACATATCATTCAAGGCGGTAGTATCAACTAACTCCTCCCGAGTAAACAGAGAAAGAGGACTAAACACGGTAGTAAAGATTAAACGAACAAGACGGTGAAAAACAGATACAAGGACACATCCACACCGAAACCAGCCCCTAAAGCATCCAGCCAATTAAAAATTTGTTCCCGTAATTCCAACCTACCTGACACAAATGAGGACAAGCCCTAAGAGCAGCCAAGCCGTGAAACAAGGCATGAGGCTCAAGAAACGCCTCCGCTACAGCGCGGAGGCGAGGTGGAACCACATGATGGGGGGGACCGCCCAGCTAGACGGCTTCACACAGCCCTTCGACACCCCCCGCGAGCACGGCGGAGACGGGGCCGCCCCCTGCCCGGACCAGTTGTTCATGGCGAGCCTCGCAGGCTGCATAATGAACACCTTCAACTACTACCGCCGGATGCTAGAAGCCGAGACACGGGACCTCACGGTAAACGTGTCATCAGACATCGAACTAACGAAGACGAGCGGATACAGGGTGACAGGCATCAACATAGACATTCAGGTCTGGAGCGACCGAGAAAACCGAGAGCTAAACAGGAGATGCGCCGAACGAGCCGAGGAATACTGCCACATCACCAAGAGCATCGAGCCCGCCATCCCCATAACCACCGCAATGAAGGTCCACGTAGAGTAAGAATTATCACTCCACACGCCACATCATCAATGTCTTGAACCTAGTAGGCATCCTGGTGGTGGGCAACGAGATACTGGACGGCATAACCCTCGACACCAACAGCCAGTGGATGATCAACCGCCTCAAGCCCCTGGGGTTCCATGTCCACGAGGCCATCACCGTGAGAGACGACGTGGAGGCGATAGGGGCAGCCCTCAACCGGCTACTAGGAGACGGCTGCAGTCTGGTCTTCACCACGGGCGGGCTGGGACCAACCCACGACGACATGACCCTCCAGGGGGTGGCGCATGGATTCGGTCTACGCATGGAGCTAGACAAGGCGTCCATGGACATAGTGACGCGCCAGTACAGGGTGCTCCACGAGAGGGGCGTAATAGAGAGTGGGATGATGACCGACAGCCGCAGGAAGATGGCTATACTCCCCCAAGGGTCCAGACCCCTGGACAACAGGGTGGGCGGCGCACCCGGCGTCCTCCTGGAGGCGGGGGGCTCCACCATAGTATGCTTGCCCGGTGTGCCCCTGGAGCTGAAGTGGATATTCGACGACCAGGTGGCTCCCATCCTGAAGGGGATGGTGAGGGAGGTCTATGCCGAGAGGATCGTGGCTCTGCCCCTCCGGGACGAGTCCACCCTGGCGCCCATCATCGACCAGGTCATGGCGGAGTCGCCTGGCGTCTACGTCAAGTCCCTGGTGAAGCCCTACGGGGAGGAGGGCATCCGGCTCTGGGTCAGCTCCCTAGGCGAGGAGAAAGGCGAGGTGGAGGACAGAGTAAGCAAAGCCGTGGACCGCCTGGTGGAGCTCACCCGGGAGAAGCTGCCCAACGGGTGACCCAACCCCATATATCCTTGATAGGAGTCAAGTCTTCAGAGAGCTGTCCCACGTGAAGGTAGCGGAGCTAGACGTACCGACCCAGGTGAAACACATCCTAGCCGGCAGGGGCCTCAAGGATCTGTACCCTCCCCAGGCAGACGCCGTAGAGACCGGGGTGCTGGACGGTGGAAACCTGGTCATGGCGAGCCCAACGGCGAGCGGCAAGACCCTCATCGCAGAGCTTTGCGCCATGAAGCACATCCTCGAGCGGGAGGGGAAGGTGCTGTACCTTACGCCCCTGAGGGCGTTGACGTGGGAGAAGTACGAGGAGTTCCAAGTCTACACGGACCTGGTGAAGCCAAACGGCAGGAAGATCAGGGTAGGCGTGAGCACGGGGGACATGGACAACAGCAGCCCCTGGCTGGAGGCATACGACATAGTCATCTGCACCAACGAGAAGTGCGACAGCCTCCTGCGGCACCGCAGCCCGTGGATGACCGGCATCAGCCTCGTGGTGGCAGACGAGATACACCTCATAGGAAGCGACAGGGGACCCACGCTGGAGGTGAGCCTCGCGAGGCTGAGGCAGATGAGCCCGGAGGTCCAGGTTCTGGCCCTCAGCGCCACCATACGGAACGCGGAGGAGATAGCGGACTGGCTGGACGCGGAGAGCGTCACAACGGAGTGGAGGCCCGTCGAGCTACGCGAAGGCGTGTCGCTGGGTAACCACATCACGTTCAAGGACGGCTCGGTGAGAACCATCGAGGGCTACCACAAGCAGGACCACATAAACCTGGCCCTCAACGCCATAAAGAACCAGGGGCAGGCACTCATCTTCGTCGAGAGCAGGCGACGCGCGATGACCACGGCCCGCATGGCAGGAAACGCCTTGAGGGGAGGGTTGTCGAAGCGTCAGGAGACCGAGCTCCAGAGGATCGCCGCAGACATATCCGTCCGCGGTGAGAAGACTAGGCTGACAGACGACCTCGCCTCATGCGTGTCCAGAGGAGCGGCGTTCCACCACGCCGGCCTCAACAGGGAGCACAGAAGGATCATAGAGGACGCGTTCAAGGCTGGGTACATCAAGATCCTCTCGGCCACGCCGACCCTCGCGGCAGGCGTCAACCTGCCCGCAAGGACCGTGGTCATAGGCAACTACAGGAGGTTCGTCCCGGGGTACGGCATGCAGCCCATAAAGGTGCTGGAGTACAAGCAGATGAGCGGCCGCGCCGGGAGGCCCCAGTACGACGACGTAGGCGAGGCCCTGCTGATAGCGTCCTCGGAGGACGAGCAGGACTACCTCATATCCGATTACGTTCTCTCCGAGCCCGAGAGGATCGACAGCCGCCTGGCCCAGGAGTCCGCGCTGAGAGGCCACACCCTCGCGGCGGTCGCCTCAGACTACGCCCACACCGAAGGCGGCTTACTCGACTTCTTCGGCTCAACCTTCTACGGCTACAACTACCCCACGT
>CAYPNN010000268.1:0-3251 GCA_964412065.1 uncultured Candidatus Bathyarchaeia archaeon | reverse complement strand
GACCTACTGTCCGTCCCGCCGGAGGAGATCATCGATATACCGGTTGACATGACGATGATCGACGGCGACGTGGTGTTCCGGCGGTAAGGGGCTCCGCTCCACTCTCATCGATAGATTGAGGCAGTCTACACCCGTGTGTTCAATTTGTTGCTGATCGATCCCAGACATACGGCTCCAAAACACGGGCGTACCTCGGTGAGACGAAGGGACGCCAAACGATGAGAGCCTCTGTTTATCCATGCTTCTCGTCGTCTACAATCGATCTGAAGATTAACTCGATGATGTACTGCCAAGATTTCCCATACTTTTCACGATCTATCCCAAAAAGCTCTATGATGTTGAACCCCTCATGAAGAGCCATAATCCCTAGAATCAATGACTGGGTGTCGACGTCACCCTTGATTACACCCCTCCTCTTCTGCTCCTCGACGCTCTCAATGAAATAGGTCACGCCCTCATCAATGAACTCCTTCAATGTGTCGAGGAGCCTAGGGTCTCTTCTCGCCTCGAAGAACACCTCAAGCGTCAGGTCCCTGTACTCACTAGACACGTCGTTTATCTTGCTGTAGAACTCTGGGCTAGCTATCTCCGTGACGCCTTCTGAAAACACCTGTTCCCAGATGTTTGACTCTATTTCCTGGATCATGTGCCACGACGCCTTTTTGAAGAGGTCGTCCTTCGACTCGAAGTACTGGTATAGCGCCGCCTTGCTCACACCGACCTCCTGCGCGATGTCTTTCATCTTGGTGTTGCGGTACCCTTTCCTCTTCATGGTTCTAAGGGTCGCGTCTAGTATCTTTTCCTTGGCTTCCTCCTTGTACCCCGGGACTACTTTAGGCATTTCGATCTATTATGGTTTTGATGACCTAAATAATTATCTGACCGTGTGGCAACATAACTGACTAATTGGTAAGTTTTATATACCAACCACGATATACTAACCAACAAGTAAGTTTTGTGAATAATCAGTCAGTAGGTGCGGATATGAGGCTAATCGACGTAATGACCCTGTCGAGCGAAGGGCTAAGGGAAAGAAAGCTTCGTTTAGCGTTGAACCTCGTCGGCATCGCGGTAGGCTGCATGGCCATCACCGGACTCGTAAGCATCACACAGGGTCTGAGCGACAACGTCACTGGGCAGCTTAAGATCTTCGGGCCAGACCAGCTCATCGTAGCGCCGGGGCAAGTCTCTGGCGGACAGATTCTAGCAGCCGATTCGTTCACTTGGAAGGACGTGAACTTGATCAAGAAGATCGGGCGAGTAGAAGTCGCAACCCCGACCTTGGCGAACAAGCTATCGAGTTTTAGCATCAAAGGCGAGACCTACTACGCCGAGACCTGCGGGTTCGAGGACCTATGGTTCAGGATCATCGAAAACGTGAAACCGGAGGAGGGGCGGCTCCTGCAGAGAGGAGACGTGGCGACATGCGTCGTTGGGCGTGAGCTCGCCTTTCCCTCTGACGACGAGGAGCCCATAATCCGGGTAGGTGACAGGATCAAGATTGAGTCGCTTGTGGGAGGCGAGAAAAAGGAGCTTAACGTGAGGGTCGTCGGCATACTGGCGAAGACGGGGGGCATCGTCAGCGCCAACTTCGATAGGATGCTGATTCTGCCGATTAGGACCGCTCAACAATTCTTCGATGCTGGGGGGGAGTTCACCTCGATATTCATTAAGGCGAGGAGCATCGAGGACGTCCTCGTCGTGAAGGATGAGATCAAGGAGATCTACGGCGACGACATCACCATCGTCACCTCCGAGTCGATACAGGAAATAGTGACCAGCATAATCAGCGTGATTCAGGCGGTCCTCTCGGGGATCGCTGGCATCAGCCTCTTCGTCGCCGGAGTAGGCATAGTCAACACCATGACCGTCAGCGTCGTAGAGCGGACCCACGAGATAGGGATACTGAAGGCCATAGGGAGCAAGAACAGTGACGTGTTGTTTCTGTTCCTCTCAGAGGCGGCGATAACGGGGCTGATCGGGGGTGTCATAGGGTCTGTTCTCGGGATCGTGCTAGCCATCTCCGTGGGGAGCTTCATCGATCTTTCAGTCTCAGCCTCGCCCGCGCTGGGTCTGTTCGTGGTCGGATTCGCTGTGACGACGAGCGTCTTGGCGGGCTTCTACCCCGCGTTGAAGGCTTCGAAACTAAAACCGATAGAGGCTCTACACTATGAGTGAGAAGAAGGATGAGGCAGGGGAACCGGGTGAGCCTGATCTAGATGAACTCGATGAGGAGGACCACGACGATGAGTGGCTCATGCTGTTCATTTGTAGCATTCTGTTAAGTTAATCGTTCCCCCCTAAACATTACTTGCAGCGGAATGGCGGCTTTAACACCATGAATCCGTTTACACAGATCTTCCATAACCGCCTTATACCCGTCATTTGACGGTGCAACACTTATTTCATCGTCTGATAACCATATGCACATGCTGAACATAGGTTCATGCGGGATAGACTGCGGCAACTGCGAAGCCTACAAGGCCACGCAGGCAGGCGACACGGAGAAGCTTGCCGAGCTGGCTGTCAAGTGGGGCGGCGACAAGGGACTCACCGCCAAGGACATGCTCTGCGACGGCTGCGCCAGCGACAGGGTCTTCAAGAACGTGCTGGACTGCACGGTGCGTAACTGCGCCCACGCGAAAGGCTTCAAGGCCTGCAGCCAGTGCGGCGACTACTCCTGCGACAAGCTGGAGGGCCTCTGGAAGAACTACAGCCTCGACGTAGACCAGATGAGGGGCAACCTAGCGAAAGCGAGATAGCTTCACCACCACCCTTTTTTCGTGAACAAGCCATGCCCGCGACCGAGATACAGATCAAGGCGAGGACCAACTGCCCGATCCACCGACTCACCGAGAAGTATCCATCGCTCAGGATATGGATGTGGTGCAACTTCGTGCAGGACGTCTACGAGATCGTGTCAGACAGCCCGGAGGAGTTCCATGGCGCCGTCGAAGAGTTCAGGAAACTTTATAACGTGCTAGACGAGACCGAGATATCCACCAACATACGGTTGATAACCCAGAACTGCGTGTGCAGCAAAGAGACCACGGTCCACGACAACATCCAGGAACTTGAGATACTGAACCTGATGCCGATATACTACACACGGGGCTACGAGTACTATAGGCTCATCGCCTTCAGGCACGAGGCGTTGGCCGAGCTGTTCGACAGGCTCACTGATCAGGGGTTCCAGGTCGATGTGCTGGAGAAGGCGTCTTTCAACGGCATGGTCTCCGACAGCCTCATCA
>CAYPNN010000267.1:0-3253 GCA_964412065.1 uncultured Candidatus Bathyarchaeia archaeon | reverse complement strand
ATCATGGTGAGCGGAAGCGAGAGCCCCATGTGCACCCTCATACTGCTCTACAGGCTTCTGAATGACTACCCTGTGGTAGCCCTCCACAACAGGTACCTCGGGAAGGACACCGTGGAGCAGCCGCCCCGGAGGCTGAACGGCAACACGGTCGCCCCCCTCGACGCGGACACGGGCGGCACATGGATAGGCATGAACGACTCTGGGCTCCTCCTCGCCGTAACCAACCAGGAGACCCAGCGGCTCACTGAACCGGTGCGTAGCAGGGGGCTCCTCGCGCTGGACATACTCAAGGACTATGGGACAGCCGAGGAGGCCAAGGAGCGCCTACTCGACCGGTCGATTCGAGGGCTTTACCGCACGGGCAACTTCACGGTGCTCGACCCACAGACGGCTTGGCACGTGATCTGGGACAGGGAAACCCACGTCTACCCCATCGAGGAGGGCGTCTACGCCGTGTCGACCATCACGGTGGTGCCTGGCATGGAGTGGAGCGAGCGTGCCCGGAGCATATGGGTGGACGCCGAGAAGCGGCGAGCCAGGGCGTACGAGCTGCTGAACGGCTACCGGCCAGCCTCCGTCGAGGACGCCGTCGCCGAGATGATGCGTGTCTCCGCTGATCACGGCTGGGGGCGCACCCAGGCATCCATCTGCTGGCACAGCCCCGAGTACAGGCAGACCTCGTCAACCATCATGGCCGTCGCCGCCGAGACGTCAAACTCCCTCGTCTACTACTGCGAGGGCAACGCCTGCGAGAAAAGTTTCAAGGACTACTCCAGGAGAAAATAGTAATACTTGGCACGGGTCACAACGAAAAAAAGTTAGGAGGCGAGGGTCTTGCCTACGCCCCTCTTCTCGGCAAGCTCCAGTACCTTGCTCGCAGTGCCGACGTCCTGTATCGCTAGGCCCGTGGCCTTGAAGACGGTGATCTCGTCCGGCTTCTCGCGGCCCTTCTTCTTGCCCGCGACGATGGTGCCTAGCTGGGCGTACACGTCGTCCTCGGTGATGACGCCCTCCTCCTTGGGTACCCTGAAGTCGCCCGTGACGAATGCCTGGGGTACGAAGTCGACGACCAGCTTGTCCGCCTTCTCGATTACGCTGGTCATGAGCTCCCTTTTGGCGCCTGTGTCGGCCCCTATGGCGCTGACGTGGCAGCCCTTCTTGAGCCAGGCGCCGTCGATGAAAGCCTCGGGGCTGGGGGTGCAGGTGATGACGATGTCGCTGCCCTCCGCCGCCTCCCTGGCGCTGTCCACGGGGACGAACTTCACCTTGGGGAACCGCTTCTTCATCTCCTCGACGAACGCCTTCTTTGCCTCGGGGACTATGTCGTAGACCTTGATCTTCTCGATGCCCGGGCGGACCTCCATGAGGCCCATTACCTGGCTCCGCCCCTGGACGCCTGCCCCGCAGACGCCCGCCACCTTGCTGTCCCCCCTGCTCAGGTACTTTATGCCGGTGGCGCCGGCTGCGCCTGTCCTGAGGCGGTTATGTAGGTTCCGTCCATGATGGCGAGGGGGACGCCGTTCTCTGGGCTGTTGAGTATGATCCTGGCGATTACGGCTGGGAGCCCGTACTCCTTCCTGTTCCCCGGGTGGACCGTCACGATCTTGGTGCCCGCGGCGCCGAGCCCCGGCATGTAGGCGGGCATGGCGATGAGTACGCCCTTATCGAAGTGGAGGTACACCCTGGGCGGCATCTCTATGTTGTCGTTGCCCATCTCGCGGAAGCCGCCCTCCACGGCCTCCAGGGTGCTCTTCATGTCGAGAACCTGCTTCACCTCGTCCTGTGTGAGATATAAAGTCATTATGAGTCATCATTTGATGGGAGTGCAGCGTTTTTAACGATTACTAGGGGCTAGGGAGTGAACTTGCCGCCGTCCGTGAAGACCCTCATAAGCTCAGCGTAAAGTAGGTTGAAACCCTCATTGGTGACCGAGGAGACCGGCACGGGCGCGAACTCCACCCCGAGGCGGCCTATGACATCCATCATGTCCTGGCTGAGGAGCCTGTCCGTCCCTGTGAGCCGCGCGTCTATGGCACCCTCCAGAAGGTAGACGTCCTCAGCCCAGCCCGCTATCTCCTCAACCTCGCTCTCCTCCAGGAGGTCGGTCTTGCTGATGACCTGGAACTGGGGCAGCAGGAACCGTGTGTTGATGGCGGACGCCAGGAACATGTTCATCACGTAGTTCAGTGGGTCCCTGCAGAAGACGCCGTCGAAGAGGTAGATGACGCCCTTCTTGTAGTCCGTGAGCTCCCTGGCTATCTGGGCCCCGATGTCCCGGAACGCGAAGAGCTCCATCTGGCCCGGGGTGTCCACGATGCAGATGTCCGGGGTGAAGTCCTCTATGTCGCTGCTCAGGTCCTGCACCATGCCGGCCATCATGTCGTGGGCGAGCATGAGGCCGCCGTTGGGGCCGAGCCCGTAGTCCTCCATCAGCTCCTCGACCTTGATGTACTCCCTCACGTCCACGTTGGCCGCGTAGGGAAGTATAATGCTCCCAGGGTCCAGGTTCACGGCCATGACGTCCTCCCTGTTGAACTCGAGGAAGCGGGTGAACTTGGCCGTGAAAGTGGATTTTCCGCACCCGGCGGTGCCCAGTACGAAGACGAGGCTCAAGCCTCGGTGAACTCCCTGAACCTTCTATACGCCTCGTCGAGGCTGCACCGCCTCGGCGGCCTCTTGAAGCCGTAGGCGCACACGGGCTCCACGGCGCCGCCGACACCCCTGTCCATGGCGACCTTGAGGCCGCGCACGCAGTCTATGAGCACGGCCCCCGCGTTGGGTGCGTCTTCCGTGCTTAGCTTCACGTCCATGGTGAACTTGGCGCCGCCGAAGTAGCTGCCCTTGACGTAGAAGAAGCTGTCCCTCCCGTTGACGAGGAAGTCCACGAAGTCGGCCGACCCCGAGACCAGGGGGAAGTCGTACCCCACGGCGCTCTTGACAGCCTCTGTCTTTATCTTGCGCTTGATGTCACGGCTCTTCTCCAGGGTGTTGATGGACTCGCTGCCGCCGCCGACGTCGAGCTGGTAGCTCTCGTCGACCCTGACGCCCCTGCTGTCGAGGAACTCCAGGAGGCCGATGTGGAACGCCGTCGCGCCCATCTGGCTCATGAGGTCGTCCCCGGCCAGCGGCAGTCCCTTGCGCCTGAAAGCGGAGACGATGTTTAGGTCGTTCACGACGCCCAGAGGGGTGGCGTTGAGGAACCCGCAGCCCGCCTCCAGAGCCGCGTCGACGTAGAGCCTGCTCGCCTTGTCGC
>CAYPNN010000266.1:0-3256 GCA_964412065.1 uncultured Candidatus Bathyarchaeia archaeon | reverse complement strand
CTCATAGATGGATTTAGTATAGATGTGTTACTCCAAGAAGCTGAGAAAAGATAAAACCGTTACTGTATTGAAACCAGGCGTTTTTAGGCGCTCGTTTAAAACCAGTTCCAACCACCCAACCACTTTCACTGACCACTCCAGAAATAAATTTGGGATAAATGATGAAATACTTATATATACCGAAATTATATTTTGTGGTGGTCTAAGGAGTAATGATAGCGGTTAACAAGCGGCGATCGGATATCTTCAAGCTCATCCAAGCGTCTAAGCTTGAAGCGGCGCAAAGAAATAAGAAAATCGAGACCATAGACCTCATCCTTAAAACAGGAAAAAAACTGTTTCCATTACTTCCAAGCGACGAGCTGTATGAGATGTGCAGCACAGCCCTCTGGATGATCCTAAACGAGCCCGAGAGTCAGTTCCAGCAGACCACGTTACTCGTCCACCTCTAATCCAGCGAGCTCCGTGGCCTTCCTCATGTTATCCACATCTGTCCTCCTATCATCCATAGGAGTCTCCATCACCAACGGGACCTCCCTTAGCACGCTGTTCAGGATCACTCTGAACCCTTCCTCGCCGATGCTCCCTAGCCCGATGTGCTCGTGTCTGTCCAGCCTAGAGCCGAGCGGGTCCTTCGCGTCGTTTAAGTGGATGATGTGAAGCCTCCCGAGCCCCACGCTACTGTCCAGCTCGTCCAGAGTATCGGATAATCCTCGCCGCGTCGCTATGTTGTAGCCTCTCGTGTAGGCGTGACAAGTGTCCAAGCAGACTCCGACCCTGTCGGACTCGGCTCTCTCGATGATCCGGCCGATCTCACTGAACGTGGAGCCAACCTCGTTTTTCTTCCCCGAAGTGTTCTCAAGCAGCAGGATGGGCGTCTCGTCGAAGACGGTGTTGACGCGGTTAAGCGCCTCCACGATCCTTTCCATGCCTCTACCCGGCCCAGAGCCGAGGTAGCTGCCGAGATGCGTCACAAGGTACCTTATCCCGAGCTGGTTACACTTCCTTGTCTCCGCAATTAACGTGTCCACCGACTTTCGGTAGTTCACGGGGTCGGGTGAGCTTAGGTTCGGGAGGTAAGGCATGTGGCTGAACACCGGGTCTATGCCGGTCTCCCGCAGCCTGTCCTTGAACCTCTTGACCTCCTCCTCCCTGAGCTCCCTGTGCCTCCACATCCTGGGGCTCTGGGTGAATATCTGGAACGTGGTGCAGCCGATGGCTTCGGCTCGGTCAACCGCCTTGTCTACGCCGCCCTTTATAGAGACGTGGAAGCCCAGCTTCACGGACAACTAATCGACACTGAGGTAGTTAAAAGAATGTAAAGAAGTTAGGATTGTTTCTTTATGGCCGCCTCTAGGATGCCTAGGCCGGTCTCAAGGTGCTCGTCCTCGATGGTGAGCGGCGGGTGAAGCCGTATGACGTTGTTATACAGCCCCGCCTTAAGCGTCATGAGGCCGTTCTTGAGGCACTCCTTCATTATGGCGCTGCTGGTCTCGGGGTCAGGCTCCTTGCTCTTCCTGTCCTTGACGAACTCCATGGCAAGCATGGGTCCCAGCCCGCGGACGTCGCCTATGGGCTCGTACTTGGAGTAGAACTCGTCGAGGCGCTTCCTGAGCTTCTTGCCCAGCTTCGCCGACTTCTCCACTATCTTCTCCCGTTCGATGATCTCGATGACCTTGAGGGCCGTGGCGCAGGCGATGGGGTTTCCCCCGTAGGTGCCTCCCAGGCTGCCCGGGTAGATGTCCTTCATGAGCTCGTCCCTGGCGACGACGGCGCTAAGGGGGAGGCCGCTGGCTATGGCTTTAGCCATGGTCATCAGGTCAGGCTCTACGCCGTAGTGATCGACGGCCCACATCCTGCCTGTGCGGCCGAAGCCCGTCTGCACCTCGTCGTCGATGAGCATGATGCCGTGATCCTCGCAGAGCTCCTTAAGCATCGGCAGGAAGTTCTTGGGCGGGTCGATGAAGCCGCCCTCTCCCTGCACCGGCTCGGTTATGACTGCTCCGACGGTGCCGGGATCCACCTGGGTCTTGAAGATGTTCTTCTCGATGTGGTGTATAGCCGCCTTGCCGCACTCCTCCTTGTCGTCCGTGCCCCAGGGGCAGCGGTACGCGTAGGGGAACGGCGTGAAGAAGACGCCGGGGACGAAGGGGTCGAGCCCCACCTTGTATGGGTCCCACTTGCCGGTCAGGGTCAAGGCCATGTAGGTGCGGCCGTGGAAGCTGTTCTCGAAGCTCAGGATGTTCTTTCGTCCTGTGCTCTGTCGAACGATCTTGACGGCGTTCTCCACGGCCTCCGAGCCGCTGTTCAGCATGAGGGCACGCTTCTTGAAGCTCCCGGGGGTGATCTCGGTGAGCCGTTTGGCGAGGGCGACGTAGGGCTCGTAGTTGGCGACGTGGATGCAGCTGTGGATGAGCTTGCCCGCCTGACCGCATATGGTCTCCACGACCTCGTCGACGCAGTGACCCAGGCTGGTGACGCCTATGCCTGAGGTGAAGTCCAGCAGCGTGTTGCTGTCTACGTCCGTGACGACACAGCCTTTCGAGGCTGCTATGCTCACCGGCTGCACGAGGTAGACGCCCGGCGGCACGAATTCGCTGCGCTGATCGATGAGCGCCTGGGACTTGGGCCCAGGTATGGGTGTGACAACGTTAGGAACTTTAGCCATGTTTCATCGGCATAAGGTAATTGGTAGGGTTAATAACCCTAACGAATCTTCGAGGCATCGACTACCGACGCCTTGGGTTCCCTGACGAAAAGCAGTATTATGGGAATTGACAGCGCCTCCAGTAGGCTCCCCACTAAAAGCAGCATACTGGGGTCACGGTCATACAGGTATCCGCCGATGAGTGACCCGGGAAGCCCCACGACGCCGCTTATCGTGCCCATGAATCCCATGATCTTCGCTCGATCTTTGGACGGCACGATGTCAGCGATCAGCGCCTGCCAAGCTGGGCCCCCCATGTAGCCTCCGCCTCTAAGCCTGCCTCCTCCCAGTCCACCGGCGACGCCTATAACGCCGTATGCCATCAGTAGCTGGTTGTAATCCTTGAACAGGTAGAGGCTCAGGCTGTCGAATGGTCCTAGTCCCCTCGCCAGCAGGATCAGAGGCACCCTTCCGAATCTATCGGCTATCATCCCGCTGATGAGATACAGCGGCACCGAGATGCCCATAGCGAGGCTCTGAAGCATCCCGTACTGCGTCTTGGTGAGACCCGCCACGTTTATCGCGTACGGCGTGAGGAAAGTCCAGGTC
>CAYPNN010000265.1:2252-3258 GCA_964412065.1 uncultured Candidatus Bathyarchaeia archaeon | reverse complement strand
CAATGTAGGCGAGGTCGTTAACGGTGAGGGCCCTCCAGCTGTTCACCCCGTCGCTTGCCGTGATTTCTACGAGGTACTCCGTGTCCTCGTCGGGAACCTGTGGAACGAATACCTGTACCTGGAAGTCTCCTTCATCGTCCATGGACTTGTCGCTGGAGATTATCCGGCACTCGACTCCGCTCCAATCTTCACCTGAGATGGTCACGGACTCTATTTCTGTGTCCGGTGCGAAGTCTTTCCCTTTTATCGTCAAGAGGTCTCCAACGTCTGCATAATATTGGCTGAGGGTTATCTTGGGGCACAGCTTCAATTCCTTTACGAGCGTGTTGTTCAGGCTGTCTAGGGCGCATAGATAGTATTCACCGTAGTCCAGGTCCTCTATCTCGATCTCTGCATGCACTGAGCCCTTCGTGCTGGCGCTAAGCGGTTTCGTGGTTATGAAGGTGATCTCCGGCGCGTCCTCGAACTGGTCGTAGCTGCATGTTATCACCGCGTCTTCCGCTGGGGCGGTCTTGAACTTCACATGGACTTCTCCGGTAACGTAGTCGACTGTCCCTGTTCCTCCGTTGGAGCCGTCGAGTTCACCGTCGCCTTCGTCCATGAACGCTTCGACGCCGTCGGTGAGTGTGAGGGTCCCGGGCTTGAGGGGAGCCTTTTGCAGGGTGTTTGTATGGCTTCTCGTGTCGCCGTCCCCGGTGCTGAAGTACTCGTCCGTCACCGTCTCCGCCGGCCAGCCGTCGATCCCTGCTCCTCCAGTCTTCTCTCTCATCATGAGTATGACGCTGGCGGAATCCCCGAAGCCGTCGCCCTCCAAATCGAAATATTGGTCCCTGTAGATGTAATCGAGCAGGTTCAGTCCGGGCACTATCGTGAAGGAGGCCGTGACCTTTAGGGAGGAATCAGCCTCTTTCACGATCAGGTTGTGTTTCCCCCCAGGTATCTCGGGGACCTGGAAGGTCATGCTGTAGTAGCCGCTGGATTCGCTGGAGGTCGCGTTGAGGGCGCC
>CAYPNN010000265.1:0-2242 GCA_964412065.1 uncultured Candidatus Bathyarchaeia archaeon | reverse complement strand
CTTCGGAACCGTCCCACGTCTTTATAGTGTCTAGGTAGAGGATCGCCGTCAGGCCTCCGCCTACCCCGTATCCCTCTACGAGCACGGTGTCTGAGACGTGAGCTTCGCTTGGGGTGACGATGGGTACGCTGAGGGATGCAAGAGCGAAGGCGTTGAACGAGAAGGAGGACAGGATCAACAGGATCATGTAACTCATCCACTGCGTCTTGTTCCTTCTATTGACTAGTATTGCTTGCTTGTAGCGACCGGTCAAACGTTGTTCAGGTGAACCCATCGACGCCGGTTTTATAGTGTTAATGGAGTCGTGATATCGAATTGATCCGGGGTATTAAACCATGATCAGCCTGCCTTATTCCTAAAAGATTAATACTCGTATGGATAGATTCAGGGTTACCCAACAAGTGAACGACGTAAAGGTGTACGAGATGGAACAGGGTAACGTGGTATACATAGGCAGGAAGCCGGTTATGGCCTACTGCCTTGCCGTGATGACGGCCCTCAAGGCGGAGGACGGTGAGGTGACCCTCATGGCCCGGGGGAGGGCCATCAGCAAGGCGGTGGACGTGGCAGAGGTTGTGCGGAACCAGTTCGTGGCGGACCTATCGGTGAAGGACATCACCATAGGCACCGAGCAGCTGGAGAACGAGGACGGTAGCCCTAGGAATATAAGCAACATATCCATACAGCTCGCCAAAGACTAGCATACTATACCTTTTTCTTTATTTTAAATCTGGTCGGGTACCGAAGCCTATTCTTGTAGAATCCCACCTAAAAGCTAAATCCGAATGCGCTTTCTATTCCCCCTGTTTTTATATATAAACGTTAAAGTTATAGATGAAGTAACTCATAGATACTCAAACCGAGTGTGAGAAGTGATAATATGTCAGAATTTCTTATTAGGTTAGGCTGGCCCCTGATTCGCAGACTCTCAACGAGTTTTCTGTACGAGAAAAACATTTCAGAGCGCCAAGATGCCCTGGTGAAAAAGAAGCTTAGACGATTGTCAACATGCAGCATCGGAAAAAAACTAGGGATAACGTCGCAATCATCGATCAACAGTGTTCCCCTCACTGGCTACAACTTCTATCTGCCTTTCTACACTAACCCAGTTGAGGGCAGCTTCATCTACCCGTTGACAGATTACGTGAAGACCTACACAAGCGGGACGATGGGAAAACCCAAGATCTATTTAATCCCGAGGACGGGGCTAGCGGAGAACGTAAAGAAGACCGGCCCGAGTTCGTCCTTCGTCTCGACTTTCGACGGCGAGAGGTTCCGGTTCCAGGTGGGGGATGTCGTCTACATGAACATCCCGGGGGGAACCTATATCTCCGGCTTCTACCAAGACACGGTGAGAAAAACCCGGAGCAACACAGTCAAGATCGTGCCCGAGAACGCAGACCAAATGACGTTCCAGCAGAAAGTGGACTATTTCGTGAAGAATCACAGCAACATAGACATCGCGTACATGACGGTGACGACCCTGCTGGATCAGGTGAAGACCCGGGTGGAGGGTCCCATCTCGCTCAAGGCGTTCGTCACAAGCGACATCACGGCTGAGCCGTTGAAGGAGCGGATAAAGGAGTTCATAGGAGACTATCCTCGCTCGATATACGGCTCCACAGAGACGATGATGTGCACCGTACCCTCAGTGGGGCACCCCGGCGGCTTCTTCTTCGACTGGAGGGTTATTCACCCCCAGTTCGTACCCATCGAAGAGGCCCAGGACACGTATAGCGACACGGTGACGGAGGCGCCGGACATCGTGGACGTGATGGACGTGGAGATCGGGAAGCGGTACCAGCTTATAGCCACCCCTTACTACAACGACATCACTAGATACATAATGCCGGATAACTTCGAGTGTGTGAGCAAGGGAGACGACCTACTGGGCTCTAATATACCCGTCTTCAAGTACTACAGCAGGTCTGACAAGATGATGGTACTCCACAACTTTACTAGGATCAACGAGCAGGAGATAGTGAGCGTCCTCGAGGAAGCCAAGATACCTTTCGTGGATTTCACAGCCCGGAAGGAGCGGATGAATACGAAAGAGCATCTCGTCATATATCTAGAGCTCTCGGCTGACATGCCGGTGGATGAGGTGAGGAACCGGGTTCACGAGGCGTTCATGGGTTTAGATAAGGACTATAGAAATCTTTCGGACTTCATGGAGTATATCCCGTTGAAGCTGGTTCTCCTCAGGAAGGGCACCTTCAGGAAGTATCTGCAGAACAAGGAG
>CAYPNN010000264.1:0-3260 GCA_964412065.1 uncultured Candidatus Bathyarchaeia archaeon | reverse complement strand
TGTTCATGGTGCAGAACGGAATTATCCTGCCATCCGGCGCAGCGTAGTGGATTATGCAACGTTCCGCTCGCCTCAGGTCGAAGTTGTAGGGGTCCATGAAGTGCATGGCGGCGACGAGGATCATCTTGTGGTGCATCCTGTTCAGGCTGAGGTAGTCGCTGTAGAGTATGACATCGTTCAGGTATTTCGAGAAGGTCCTGAACCTGATGTTCCTTACGACGCCTGCCGCCACCTCCATCTTGGCTCTGAGCTCTTTCCCCTCCGAGAGCTTCTTGTTGGCTTTCTCGAACGCCTTGACTGCCGAGTCGACGTTGACGTACTCGGTCACGGGTCTGACGTCGTCGCCGTCGATGAAGAGGTAGGTGCCCATGCCGCAGTGGGGGTGGCAGGAGAGGTCGACGAAGTGCTCGTTCTTCATATTGCTCAAGAACTCTGAGACGGGCTGCAGGATCGAGGGTGGGAACCAGTCGTCAGCTTTGATGAGGCCGTCCGTCTGCTCCTCCGCCAGACGCATAAGGTCGGGGATGGTTATCCTCATGGACTCCCTCTCCTCCCTGTTTATTCTGCCCGTGAAGGAGACAGGCTGGAAGTTCACTCCCCTCACGCAGTCCCTGTTCTCCACGGCGAACCCGATGATGTCGCCCACCTGGTCGTCGTTAAGGCCCTTCACGAGCACCGGCACCAGCACTGTGCTGTTGAACCTGGATTTCTTGAGGTTCTCGATAGCTTTGAGCTTGATGGGTAGGAGGTCGAAGCCCCTAGCCCTGATGTAGGGCTCCGGGGTGACGCCGTCGAACTGGAGGTACACGGTGTCTACGCCGGCTTTCTTCAGCTCCAAGCAGTACTCTCTGCTCTCAGCCATCCTGATGCCGTTGCTGTTCACCTCGATATGGATGAAGCCAAGGTCCTTGGCCATCTTCACTATCTCGGGGAGGTCGTCCCTGACGGTGGGCTCGCCTCCGCTCAGCTGCAGCGCGGGGGTCCACACAGGGTCGTTGGCTAGGAGGTTCTCCATCATCTCCCTGATCTGTTCCATGGTGGGCTCGTACAGGTATCCGGCTGCGCCTGCGTGGGCGAAGCATATGGGGCAGCGGAGGTTGCACCTGTTGGTGACGTCGATTATGCCGAGGGTAGTAGTCGACTTGTGGTTGGTGCAGATGCCGCAGTCATAGGGGCAGCCCCTCTTCTCCTCTGTGCGTGGGTTCTTCATCACGGTGCCGAGGTGATCGTATTCTTCGACTCTGAGGTACTGGTTGCAGTCTCCCCAGTAAAGGTCGGTGAACTCGCCGTGCTCCGGGCAGGTCTTAGAGATGTATACTTTTCCCTCTTCCTCGTACAGGGTCGCTGGGATGACGGCTAGACACTCGGGGCAGAGGCTCTCCGTCGATTTGATGTGTTTCAACTCCCGTCCCAGCAGATGAGGGGAAACAGGCTTTGTTTATCAACGTTTTTCGATGACTCACCTTCAAAGAGGTGAATAACGTTAGTGATTTAAGGGGTGCTTGGTCTTCATCTAATCGATGTCCACGCCCCTGATCAGCGAACGCGCCGAGAAGGCGCTTCGAGATATTGGGCTTACCGAGTACGAGACCCTGGCGTATCTTTCTCTCCTGAAGTCTGGGCAGATGACCGCGGAGAACGTGAGCCAGGCTTCCTCCATCCCGTACACGAAGGTGTACAGCGTCCTTGAGAGATTGGAGGAGAGGGGCTGGGTGGAGATAGAGGGCGGGCGGCCCAGGAAGTACTACGCGCGCTCGCCGATAGACGCGCTCATTGCTGAGCTTAACCGGGTGGAGGCGGAGTTCGAGAAAAACAGGAGGGTGCTCGTGGATGAGCTTCAGCCGCTCTACGAGAGGAGCGAGGTCAAGGAGATACCCGAGATCTGGATAATCCGTGGCGAGGGCAACAGCTTCAACAAGATACTTGAGTTGTTATCTAAGGCTAGGAAGGAAGTCATGCTCGCCGTGCCCTGGGTGCCTGATAGTCTCTTTGAGGACGACCGGTCTTTCGGCCGAGCGCTGAACGAAGCAATCAGGAAGTTCATGGATAGCGAGATAAAGATAAAGCTTCTCACCACCGAGAAGGCGTTGAAGTCCATGGGCGCCTACGAGCTCGGCTTGGCTGAGGTCAGGATCTGTGACAGCATGTTTGGGGGAGGGCTCGTGATAGACGGGAGGGAGTCCATCATTTTCCTGGACCTCGCCAAGCCTCTCGGCGTCGACACGGCGATATGGTCCGAGCACGAGACGCTGACCAGCGTGGCGTCGATCTACTTCCAGCATGTCTGGGACAACTCTAGGCCGCTCAGGGAGCTGAAGTGACCCGTATTTGTCTCATAATTCTGGGGCGAAACAGGTTGTTTGCGGCGTCTGACGCGCACCCCAGCAGGTTAGTCGCGATAGACTTAACATGCATGGTTTTTCCGAGCATTTTCTACATAGAGACCCCTAGGGTAAATGAAGAGAAAATGCTCGAAAACGTGTTTCTTTAGGCATAGCCGTTAGATCTTCTCTTCCACACAGGCTTTGTTACTATTTCGTCGCTTCCTCGATGAGCCGTTGTCTTCACGTGTTCGCATGGACACCAGTCTAAGAACATGTATCAACATATTTTATCTGGGTCTCTCGCGTTTAAGCTGGCATAATCACTAGGTTTATGAAACGCCTCTTTTCTCTTTGAGTTAGCCGTCCACCATCTTTGGCGTGTGGGCTTCCCCCCCTTTGGCTTTCACGTTTGTTGTGGTTTCTCGTTTGTCCGGACAAGTCTGTGCTTTGGATCTTAGTCTCTAGAGCTCGAAATTAACGTTGCTGTAGCCGACGGCGGTGTCGTCGTCTTCCCCCTCCCGTTGATTGAGCTGTTCTAATGGTTGCGTCTTTAGGCAATTTTACCCCAAAATAGGGCATTTTCCTCATGGACAGGTTTTATGTCCAAACATTTTTCGTGTTTTTATATCTCGGGAGTAGATCAGAGTGAAAACGGTAAAAATCTTGCATTCATAGGGTTTCGTTTTAACATTTTTATGTTATTTCTCCGATCGCTTGTTTTACGCCTTATAGATAAAGTACCTTCAAGATTATGGACACGAAGTGTGTCCAGCGTCTCCTTGGTCCCAGAAATAGGCTTCACTTCTTCAGGAGCCTCTCAGATGTTTTCTTACCCTCCGAACTAAGGGAGACATCAAAGTTCACGGAGGACAGTCCTAGTTTCTGCAGGATCCTCCCTACGATGCCGGCGGTTTTCTGGTTCATTTGGTATAGGGG
>CAYPNN010000263.1:0-3283 GCA_964412065.1 uncultured Candidatus Bathyarchaeia archaeon | reverse complement strand
CAGCGGCAACAACACACATACAAACAAGTAACCCGCCACAAACTGAGCCATAAACAGATATATCAAATACCCGCCTACAATTCAGGTAACCATGAACCCCGACAAGTTCTACTCAAAGCTCGGCGCAAGCTTCAAACCCGGAGTAATCACCACCGTGGTGCTCGCCGCCGAGGAACTCAAACGACAAGGAAAGAAGATCATAGGACTCACGGGAGGCATGTACGACGAGCCCAACTTCCCGTGGAAGGAGGTCAAGGAGGCCATCGACGACGCCACCGAGGCCGACTGGCGCGTCATGCTCCAGTACGGCAGCACGGCTGGGCTCCACCCTCTCAGGGAGCAGCTCGCCGCGTGGATGAAGGGCCACGGCATAGAGGCCGACCCCTACAGGGAGATAATGATCACCACAGGCAGCCAGGAGGCCCTAGACCTCGTCACACGCGTCTTCCTAGACAGAGGCGACGTCGTCATAGTGGGCGCCCCCACCTACCTCTCAGCCCTCGGCGCCTTCAGGACAGTCGACCCTGACATAAGGACCGCGAAGCTCGACCGGGACGGGATGGACCCGGATGACCTGGAGAGGGTGATCAAGCAGGTTAAGGCAGAGGGAAAGACCCTCAAGCTCCTCTACGTAATACCTAGCTTCCAGAACCCCACCAGCACGATGCTCCCCATGGAGAGACGGAAACGGATAATGGAGCTCGCCGAGAAGTACGACTTCCTAATCTTGGAGGACAACCCCTACGGCTACATCAGCTTCGAGGGCCCCATGCCCACTCCGCTGAAGGGGCTCGACAAGACGGGCCGCGTCATGTACACCAGCACCTTCAGCAAGATAGTGTCGCCGGGCATGAGGATCGGGTGGCTCGTCGCCCACAGGGAGTTCATCGCCAAGATGGTGGAGGCTAAGAGCAACATCAGCATCAGCACGGCCCTCCCAAGCCAGTGGGTCGCCGCTAAGCTCTTCGAGAAAGGCGTGGTCGACAGGCAGATAGAGAAGATGGTCAAGGTCTACAGGAAGAAGCGGGACGTCATGCTGGAGGCATTGGAAGCCAGCTTCCCCGAGGAGGCGAAGTGGAACCACCCCAAGGGAGGACTGTTCCTGTGGGTGACGCTGCCGGGGCACGTCGACGCCACGGAGATGCTCATGGAGGCAGTCCAGAGCGGCGTCGCGTACATCCCGGGAAGCAACTTCTACACCACCGACACCCGCAACAACATACGGCTCAACTACAGCCACCCGAGCATCCCGGACATAGCTGAGGGCATCCAGATACTCGGGTCGCTCCTCAAGGAGAAGATATAGACCCATCGTCCCTCGCGAACATATGTATCAGTTTTCCTTTTCTCAAACCTATAATGCTTATAATTGTTACCAGTTGAGAACCATCTGATTTGAGCCCGAGGAGATCAAGCTTCCAGATTGCGATAGACGTTCTCTCAGTCATACATCAGGGAGAGTCGAGGCCGACGAGGATCATGTACGCCTCCAACCTTTCATGGAACACCCTGAAGAGCACCATCGACCTCCTGGTCAACAAGGGGTACGCCGATGAGGCGGGCGACATGCAGGGGAGAGGGAAGCAGTACTACATCACCCAGTCGGGTATGAACGTGCTAAGGTACTACGACCGACTGGAGGAACTGGTAGACCTGAACGTACGGGGATAGCGAACGCCCTGTTTTTATCTACGCAGATATACGGATCGAGTCCCATTCTCCCGTCTTCATGTAATCGTAGACAAGCGGCACCAGCCTGACGGCGGTGAGGCTCGGGTCACCGGGCTCTGTCCACAGCTTCCTCATGAACTCGAACCCATAGAATAACGCACTCCGTATATTTTTTCGTCCTCGACGATTTCTGCCACACACTCAACCCGCACATAGCCGTTGTCCTCGTTTTCTCTGAGAGGAAGAACGAACTCGACGTTACGGTTTGAAGTTATCTGGCTCACCTTGTTTGAGCGGTTCCTGTCGCGAAATAGAACCCGCCTCCCCAACGTACGACGGTCATCGGGCGAAGCCTAGGCTCACCTTGATCCACCGTCGCCAGCGTGACGTGGTTGACGGCTCCGAACACGCCGAGGGCCTCCTCACGAAGCCCTGACATGTTGAAGTGATACACTCCTGGAAATGAAAGAATTACCCATGATAACAAGTCTTATCCCCTCCAGTTCTTTTCCTTTACCACCCTCAGAGGACGGCCGATGACGCTTACGGAAAGAGAGAAGCTCTTCATAAAGGCCCTATGCAGCTACCCGCATGGACACGTCACCCAGGACAGCCTGAGGGGCAAGCTCGAAGGCCTCGGCTTCACTCGGGAAGAGTTCAAGGATATAAAGAAGCGGCTCCTCTACTCCGGAGCCATAGGCATAGTGTACGGCAACATTACACTGGAGGACAAGACACTGCGCGAACAACTGGGGGAAGAATGAAGCTCCGCAACACGATCATCTTAAAAGAACAGACAGGGAAAAACGGTTTCATGCTGCGTTCGGCGAAAAAAGGCACGTTTTCAAATTCAAATAAGTAAAGGAGACCCGGTACCTACCCTATTTTTGTACAAATGAAAATGGATATATAAAAATACGTAAAACTAACATGTTGACGAAGGTAGCTTCGACTTGGCCAAGAAGAGGATAAAGCTGATAAAACAGCTGTGCAAGGGGTGCGGCTACTGCATCGAGTTCTGCCCAAACAAGGTGTTCGAGAGATCCGAGGAGATCACGGAGAAAGGCGTGACCCCCCCGAGGATCAAGCACCCAGACAAGTGCACCCTCTGCGGCCTCTGCACGAGGCTCTGCCCAGACTTCGCGCTGACTATAGAGGAGGACGAAACTGATGGCTGACAGGGTGCTGACGGGGACCCACTTCGTCCACGGCGACTGGGCGTGCGCGGAGGGAGCCATATCCGCGGGCTGCGGCTACTACGCGGCATACCCGATAACCCCCGCCACGGAGATAGCGGAGCGTATGGCCCAGCGGTTTCCGTCCCTGGGGGGCAAGTTCATCCAGTTCGAGGACGAGATAGGCGCCATAGCCTCAGTAATAGGCGCCTCCTTCAGCGGCTTGAAGGCCATGACCGCGACAAGCGGCCCCGGCATCAGCCTCATGCTCGAGAACATCGGCCTGGCGGTGATGACCGAGGCGCCCTGCGTAATAGTCAACGTCATGCGCGGCGGTCCGAGCACCGGGCAGCCCACCATGGGGGCCCAGGGCGACGTGATGCAGTGCCGATGGGGCATGCACGGCGACGCCGAGATGATAGCCCTAGCTCCTCAGT
>CAYPNN010000262.1:0-3291 GCA_964412065.1 uncultured Candidatus Bathyarchaeia archaeon | reverse complement strand
GTTCTCGCCTTTCGGGCCTTAGGGTAGGCTACGTCTTTTGCCTCATCGAGGGCTCTCAGGTGTTCCGTGGCTTTCTTTATGATCTCTTGTAGCATGTTCTACCGCTCCGGTGTTGCATCGGTGGCTGTGGGTGGATGGTCCACGGTGTAGGCGTGGACGTGCTCACCCAAGTCACTTTAATGCGTTTCTTTGGGTTTAAGGATTGACTATGCGTTGAGGCGAGGCCGCGGGCATGGAGTACAGTGACGACTCGCACAGAGTTGGTTAAAGACTCTTTCTCTGGGAGGGTCGGGAATCCGCTATTCCATGGGGATTCTTATCGTGAATGTGGTTCCCTCGCCAGCCACAGCCATGTAGCTCACGGTGCCGCCGTGGGCCTCGACGGTATCTTTGACGTAGGCGAGGCCGAGCCCGACGCCCGTGGTCTTCGTCGTGAAGAAGTGTGAGAATATCTTCTCCCTGTTTTCAGCCGGTATCCCCACGCCGGTGTCCGATACTTCGATGAAGAGCCCGCTTTCGTCACAGTATGCGGGTATCCGTAGCATCCCCCCGTGGGCATGGCATCCAATGAGTTCGTGAACAGGTTAGTCAGGACTCTCGACATGCCTCTCATGTCAAGCAGGTAAACAAGGTCATCCGGGGTGTCGACCTCTGTCTCGACTCTGTCCGGGATGATCATGCTCCTGAGCACCTCCTCCACGAGGGCTCTCACGTTCATATTTAGTCTCGTGATCTCCCCCCTCAGCGTGAGCTCCTTCCAGTCGTCAAGAACGTCGTCTGCATGCCTCAGGTTGCTCTCGATGATTCCGAACATCTCAGGCTCGTCTGGGTTCTGCCTTAGGATGTGGGCCGCCATGCTGATGTTCCTCATCGGTCCGCGGAGGTCATGCCGCGCCATGCTGGAGACTCTTCTAAACCCCTCCATTAGTCTACTGTTCTGCTCCGCGCTCAGTCTCTTTACCTCCTCGAGGTTGGCTATCCGGTCTATCGCCGTGGCTACGTGGCTGGCCAGTATCTCCAGCTGCTACCTGTCTATCTCCGTGAACGAATCCTTATCGGTACTCTCTATGTTCAGGACACCTAAGGCCTCGCCGTCGACGATTACCGGGGACGTGAGCTCTGCCTTGGATAACGCGTACTCGTAGTATGGCTTGCCTCCGAAGAATTGTTTATTAAGTTTTATTTGTCACTGATCCACTCTGTGGGAGCCGTCGCTGTACTCGGCCACAGTCACCGTGTCGCCTACCTCGGCCGCCTCGTAGGTCCCCTTGGCGGCCTCCGCCTGGAGCCCCCTCTCGGTAGGCAGTACTTGACGGTGGGCGTGAAGAACCCCGCATAGATGACGCTGGTTTCCCTGCGTCTATCGGTCACCGTGGCATGGAACGTCCGCGTCTTGGCTGTCACTGCTCTCTTGGTGAGGGGTATTAGCGCCAGATTGATTAAAACGGCGACCAACGCGACTACCAGCGGCGTCATCATCTAGCTTGTCCGACGTACGTTGTCTTAAATCATCGTAAGAGGTTTCTTAACCCCCCATAGCTCATCGTTTATCGGTTGATATGAGCGAGAAAGGTAAGCTATCCAGGTTCTGGATCACCGAGCTGACGAGGCCGGCGTTCGAGGCCTGGCTTGAGCACGAGGAGCACCCCGTCGTGGTCATCGGCATCGGCTCCATCGAGCAGCATGGGCCCCACCTGCCTCTGGGCATGGACTCCATGGCGGTGAAGCGGTACGTCCACGAGGTGGCGAAGCGGACCAACAGCGTGGCGGTTCATCCCTGCTGGCCGGGTTTCAGCCCCCACCACCTAGGTTTCAAGGGCACGATAACTCTCAGCTGGGACACCCTGATGGGGGTGCTCATGGACACCATCGGGAGCCTCGTGTACCACGGAGTGAAGCGGTTCGTCATCATGAACGGGCACGGCGGCAACAGGAACATAATGAACCTCGTGGTACAGCTGGCTAAACGGGAGTACGGGGCGATGGTGGCGGCGCCGAGCGGCCCCGGCGGCACCGAGCTGGCGAAGGTATTCGCTGACAGGCAGAAGCGGCTCTGGGACGTGCACAGCGGCATCAACGAGACGGGGGCGGCTCTGTACATGTTCCCTGAGCTGGTGGAGATGGACAGGGTGCCGGAGGACTGGACGCCTACGCTGGACGTGGATCCGAGGCTCCGGGAGTTCCTTGACCCAGACAGGGACGACTACGAGGTCGTCAGCCAGGTCTGGGGGGCTTGCAGCCAGCCGGACACCGACGACTTCAGCGCGGACGGCGTCTACGGGCTGGGGAGCCCAAGGGACGCCGACCCCGAGGAGTACGCGAAGCGGTTCGAGGAACGCGTCGAGTTCGTCGCCGAGTTCATCCGCGAGTGGAAGAAGATACCGACGCCCCCCGCCTTCCAAGACTAACTTCCCCATCTTTAGTTTACATATCGTCAGAACACGACAGCCATGGAACCCAGAAGCGAGCCACGTTCATTTAGAACGACTAAAAAACCCATAAAAAGCGGGATGCCTCTTATACGAGCGAGGCATCACCTGCATATCTTCTTGATTACTCTGAGGAAGTTGCCTCCAAGTATACCTTTGATCTCCTCGTCCGAATAGCCTCTGGCGACGAGGCTCTTGGTCAGGTTCGGCAGTTTACTGGCGTCGTCTAGCCCCCTCGCGATCATGGGGACCCCGTCGAAGTCGGAGCCCAAACCTATGTGGTCTACGTTCCCGATTACCTCGACCACGTGGTCTATGTGGTCCACGACGGTCTCCACGGTGACGGATTCCACCTTCCTTTTCTCCTCCTCGTCTCCTCCTCTCAGCTTAGCGACGTCGATGTCTTTCAGGAAAGAGGGCACGTAGTTGACGCCCATCACCCCGCCCTTCTCGGCCAGAGCCTTGATCATCTCGTCCGTGAGGTTCCTCATGTGGCTGCACAGGGCCCTGCAGTTTGAGTGAGACGCGATCACCGGCTCCTCGCTGGCCTCCAGCGTATCCCAGAGCCCCTGATCGGTGATGTGGCTGACGTCGACGAGGATGCCCAGCCTGTTACACTCCTTGACGACGTCGGCGCCGAACTCGGTCAGGCCTCCCTTGGATCTCTGCCAAGTAACGCCGTCCGCGATCATGTTCCTGTTGTTCCAGGTCAGGGTTAGCCTCCGCAGGCCGATCGTGTGGTAGACCTTCAGCAGCCGCAGGTCGTTGACCAGGGCCTCTCCTCCCTCGAACCCTATCATGAAGCTGAGCCCTTTGCCGTCGTTGGCGACTATATCGTCGTAGTTCTTGACCAGGCTCACCT
>CAYPNN010000261.1:0-3295 GCA_964412065.1 uncultured Candidatus Bathyarchaeia archaeon | reverse complement strand
GTTCTAGGTATGTTGGATCGGGGGAAGTATATGTCTCCCCTCGGGTCGGGCGACATGGCCGGGTACTTGGGGCGCTTACCTCTCTTCCTGCGGGGCATCCGGTCTAGGCATGGGTCTAGTTGAATAAAAAAAAAGTATATATAAACCGGGGAAGCCGCGTGGGTTCCCATGAGAAAGTAAATTAGAGCTTGAGGAGCTTCGCGGCGTTCTCTCCGAGGATGAGCTCCTTCTCCCTTGGGCTAACGTCCAGTTCCTTGATTCGGGACACAGCCTTCTCTATGTCGCCTATCTGGTGGGGGTGATCCGTGCCCAGCATCATCTTCTCCGCGCCGCTGAATGAGAGGGCTGACATCAGGACGTCGTTGTCGTATATTATGGAGTCCATCCATACCTTCTTCAGGTAGGTGCTGGGAGGCTCCTGGATGTGGACCTTGCACTCGGGGTATGCGTTGAACCCGGTCTCTATTCGGCCCCTGAGGAACGGGAACACTCCGCCCACGTGGCTGGCCACCAGCTTGAGCCGGGGGTTCCTCTTCATAGCCCCGCTGAACACCAGCCGTAGGACGGCGAGGGAGGTATCCACTCCGAATCCCATGATGGGGACGAGCCTATAGTCGTTCATCCATTTGTCGTTGATGGGAGAGGTGGGGTGTATGTAGAGGGGCACGTCGAGCTTCACCGCCTTCTTTAACACAGGGCCAAACTCCTCGGCGTCGAGGGGCTTGCCGTTGACATTGCTGAGGAGCATGGCGCCCCTGAGCCCCAGATCTGTGACCGCCCTCTCAAGCTCCTCGACGGCGGCCCCCGGGTCCTGCAGGGGCAGAGTGGCGAGGGCCGTGAACCTGTCGGGGTGGTCCTCGATTATCTCGGCGAACCCGTCGTTGGTGAGCCTAGCTAGCTTGACGCCTCTACCGGGTGCCTCCCGCTCCACCCCTGGTGTGGTAAGTGTGAGCACCTGCATGTCTATGCCGTTCCTGTCCATGTCCCTGATCCTGTGCTCTATGTCGATGTGGGGCCCCACAACCACGTTGTAGTCGCCTGTGTAGTGGATGAGGAGCCTGCCCTGGGGGTCCGTGGAGACCGAGGCGTACCCCTTCTCCCTCTTCAGCTCCTCTATGTAGGCGCCTGGGTAGAAGTGGTTGTGGAAGTCGATTATCAAACGTTTCACCTAGACCCACAGGTACTCGGAGTATTAAAAAGGAACCGGCAGGTGAAGCTGCCCACCTAGTCCGGGAACTCGGGCATCACCTTCTCGGCGAAGAGCCTCAGGGCGCCGAGGTCACCTTTGGCCAGGGTGGGTATCTGCATGACGAACTCGGAGACCCCGAGGTCCCTGTACGTGCTCACCCTGTCGACGCACTCTTCGGGGGTGCCTATGAGGTGGTTCATGTACGCCTCCATCTTAAGCTCATCGGGCTTGTACTCGGCGACCTCCCGTTTGAGCTCCGCCCTGTCCTCCGAGACGTGGAGTATGTCCCCCATGGACAACGTTATCCGCCGCGGGTCCCTGCCCACCTTCTCGCAGTGCCTTCTGAGGAGCTCACGGTACTCGACGTACATCTCCGGGGTCACGTAGACGGCTGGGGGCCAGTTCCAGATGTCCGCGTGTCTAGCCACCACCCTGAGGGTTAGGTCTCGGCCTCTGCCTCCGATGAGTATCGGTGGATACGGTTTTTGTATGGGCTTAGGGTTGCATATGGCTTCCTTTATGCTGTAGTACTCGCCGTTGAAGCTGGGACGCTCCTCCGTCCACATCTTCTTGGCTATCCGCACGGACTCCTCGAGCCGCCTTATGCGGATCGACGGCTTGGGATAAGGGACACCGTACATGTTGTACTCCAGCTCGTTGTAGCCGGCGCCGATCCCGAAGACGAGCCTCCCTCCGGATATGTGGTCCAGGGTGGCGGCCATCTTGGCTAGCAGTGCCGGCGGCTGCCTGAACGAGCTGCAGAGCGTGAATGTGCCCAGCCTGATCTTCTCGGTCTCGGCGGCGAGGGCGCTGAGGAGGGTCCAGCACTCCAGATAGGGGACGTCGAGGTCGTACTCGTCCCTCTCCGGGTAAGGGGTGTTGGGCCTCGGTACCATGTGGTCCGAGACGTAGATGGCGTCGTAGCCCAGCCTCTCGCACTCCAAGGCGGCACCCCTCACCATCCCGTAGTCTGTGTGCTGCCCAGGCTTACCGTGGGGCACAGAAACCCCGAACCTCATCCCACGCTCCCCTCGAATGTTGAAGTCATCGAGAAATGGTTACGTCGTACGGATGATAAGATTATGGCTAGGATAATAAGAAATCCAAAAAATGTGTTTAGGCTCTCAGGGGGTCCCCGACGCGACCTGTTGCCTCTACCCAGCGGGTCTATGGGCATCTGGAAGAAATAAAAATAAAATGTAAAAATAGAGTAGATTATGCTTGCTTGAATTTCTTCACCTCTGCCTTCTCCTCGAGCATCCTCTGGACCCTCCTGAACGCCGGCATCATGTTATATATCGTGCGTTGCTGCTCCGTGAGCTGCCGCTGCAGATTCTCTATCGTCTCATTTTTCAGCTTGTTGGCCTCGTCCTGGTCGATCTGCTCAAGGGTAGCCCTGAGCCTATGGTAGACACATGAGATGCTCGGGGCCCTCCATGTCGATCCTGTCCTTAGCCGACAGCACCTCGGGCTGGTTAACCCTTCTCTTCAGGCGCCTCCACGGGATAACGTGACTCATCTTATGGGACTCTGGGAGGCTGAAGATCATCTGGGACTCGAACTGGCTGTGTCCCCGGCCAGCAACTCAACCTCGATGCTCTCACCAAGCACTTGGTCGAGGAGGGAGCCTACTAGCTGCTTCTCGTTCACGTTCAGCGCTGCCTCCACGTGGCCCAGCGGAAAGCCCTCGATGTCCTCTAGGAAAAGACTCTGGTATCCCAGCATGAATCCCTTCTTACCTCGACCCATCCGGGCATCCGGGTATCCCAGGCCACGTCTGGTGTCGTGGGGGTTTTTACTGCTCCACGCTTGGAAGTCGGTGCCGTCCACGCAAGCAGCATAGATGAGTCCAGCGGATGATAGCGGCTGGGAAGATCTAAGCCTGAGGCTTCTTTTCTGAGGTGGGCTTCGATTATTCTGAATCCTTCTGCTCCGATGCGTTTCTTTATCTGGGTGAAGTGAGCCTCGGTGAGTGTCTTGTTCCTGTACCTGCAGGCTTCTCGGAAGTAGGGGTTTCATCTGAGGCGTTTGACGAGGTCTTTGATGTAGGGTATCTGTTCGAATTGTCTGATCATGAGGGCGTGGAGGTCCCACTCGGGGGTGTAC
>CAYPNN010000260.1:0-3298 GCA_964412065.1 uncultured Candidatus Bathyarchaeia archaeon | reverse complement strand
TAATTAGCATTGTCTTCCTCGATCCACCTGCTCTCGACTCCCCGGTCCGTCAGCTGGACCCTGTAGCTGTCGCTCTTCCTGCGCCTGATGGCCTTCTCCACGGCACTCATCTTATCCTCCTCGGCGACGGCGATCATGCAGCCGCCGCCGCCGGCGCCGGTGAGCTTCGCCCCGAGGGCGCCGTTCCTCCGGGCGGTGTGCACCAGGCTCTCCAGCTTCATCGTCGAGACCCCTAACGCCGACAGCAGGCCGTGGTTCATGTTCATGAGGTCGCCTATGCGGCGGATGTCTTTGGCGAGAAGGGCGTCCAGACCCTCCCCGGCTATGCCCCCCATGGCATCTATGATGGAGCCTATCAGCTTCGGGTTCCTCTCCCTGAGGGCTGCGACGCCCTCCACCATCTTCCGTGTGGACCGCTTCTTCCTTGTGTTGCCTATGATGAAAGGCATGGAGGAGTCCAGTTTATGATGCTTGATGCCCACGTCCCTCTCGTAGCTCAGCACGCCGCCGAAGGTGCTTATGGTGTTGTCCACTCCGCTGGGCTTCCCGTGTATGATGGTCTCACCCTCGAACGCCAGCCTGGATATCTCTTCCGAGCTGAGAGCGGCGTCGAAGAGCCGATCCACGGCGCCCACGGTGGCTACGCAGATGGCGGCGGAGCTGCCCAGCCCCACGGCTATGGGTATCATGGACCTCACCTTCAGGTTCACGCCTGACTCGACGCCGAGGTAGTCCATGGTCTTCTTAGCCGCCACGTTGAGGGCCGCCAGGTTCCTGCCCCTCCACGCCCTCCCTCTGACCGGGTGGTAGATGTCGTCCTCGAAGTAGCCGGAGAACCCGAGGTTGTCGGCGTCTACGTAGATCTTTTGGTCGTCGCGCCTGCTCGCGTGCACCCGTGCCCTCCTGTCAATGGCGAGGACGACGGCTGGCCCCCGGTAGACCACGCTGTGCTCACCGAACAGTATCATCTTGCCTGGTGCCGTCGCCTCCGCTAGCATAGTCTTCTATCACCGGGTTATCTTTAGGGCTGCGTAGCCCACGACCGCGCTGTGGTCTCCTATAATGTCTCCGCTGGTATAGTATGAAAGTAACTCTGCTCTGCCGGCCCCCGCGAGCTTGGAAGCCACCAACGCGGCTGACACCGGGCCGTAGCCGCAGGTGGTTATCCTGTGCTCCCTCACGACTCTCTGGAGCTTCTCCTCGTCCATCGCCAGTATGGCGTCGATTACCAGCCGGTCTTTTCTGTTCGCCGACTCCTGGCGTTCCTGGTGGGTCAGGTCCGTCGACGCAACCACGAGCACATCTTTCCCCTCCGTGGCCCTGTGGATCGCCTCACCTACCTCCCTGCTCGTCTCCAGGTCCTGGTACCCCATGCATATGGGCACCAGCTTGAACTCGCCGTAGATGTACTGCAGGAAGGGCACCTGTACCTCGACGCTGTGCTCCCTCAGGAAGGCTGTGTAGTCGTAGTCGATTGTCTCCGAGTGCTTGAGTATCTCCTTGGCGAGGGCCGTGTCCAGGGGCACGCGTCCCAGCGGCGTCTCCCAACTTCCCTCACCCATCATGGATACGGGGGTTCCCCAGCCCGTGTGGTTGGGCCCGACGACTATGACGGTCTCGGGCTTCTCCTCCTCGGCTAGAGCGAGGTAACAGTGCGCCGCCGCAGGTCCTGAATAAACGTAGCCTGCGTGGGGACACACAACTGATTGGATCGTGCGTTCTGTTCGCGCCTCGCTGGGCAGCCTGCCGGGCCCAAGCTGATGCTTAAAACATTGTTCGATCTGCTGCCTGAGGCGTTCAGGCTGCGCAGGGTAGAAGGACCCAGCAGCTACCGGCCGCCTGACGCTCAAACCCTTCACCTACAGCGTGGTCTCGAAGTCCTCGATGGATGCGCCGAAATCTCCGCTCTCTGGGAGGGTTCCTCTCTCTCTCATGATCTCCCTAGCGAGGAGCCAGTAGACTATAGCGAGGCTCCTGCGGCCCTTGTTGTTCACCGGTATCACGAGATCCACGTTCTT
Organism: uncultured Candidatus Bathyarchaeia archaeon; assembly: GCA_964412065.1. Taxonomy (GTDB): domain Archaea; phylum Thermoproteota; class Bathyarchaeia; order TCS64; family TCS64; genus RBG-16-57-9. Next base: position 1,280 of record CAYPNN010000260.1, on the reverse strand, counting down.
GAGGCTGTTGTCTGTACTCGCGAGCGCAACCACTGGAATCCCGATCTGGCTGGCCTCCTCTACTATCTGCTGGTCGGCGAGGCTGTCTGTGACGATTACCGCCACGGGCTCGAAGAAGTCCGCATACGCCGGGTTCGTGAAGGAACCACTCGTGAACCGACCGAGGTACGGCTTGCACCCTAGCATCTCGCAGAACTTCTCGACGGGGTTCCTGCCGTACCGCTTGCTGCTGGCAACCACGACCTTGCTCATGTCAATCCTGGACAGGAAACGGGCAACCATCTTGATGCGCTCGTTCATCTGCTCCATGTCCAGCACGAAGAGCCCGTCGGGCCGCACCTTGTAGATGAAGGACTCCATGTCCTTGGTCTTTATCCGGGTGCCTATGTGGACGCCCGCGCTCAGCAGTATCTCCTGCGGCAGGAGCAGGTTCTCGTTTACCTCGACTTCCATCAGCTGGTTCCTCCCTTGAGGTCTGGGCTTTCCCGCTCCTCGTGGAACTTCAACACTTCGTCGATTATCTCGACGTGGCCGAGGAGCATCCTGCGGCAGCAATATCTAGTAATGCCTAGGCTGTCGAGGACCTCCCTCGGGTTCTCCCCGGACTCTACACGCTTGTTGAAGTCCTCCCACTTGTCGCCTATGACCTTCCCGCATGAGAAGCACCGAACAGGGACTATCATTCGTTATCCGCCTTGTATCGCACAGTGTCAGCTTATTCTAACCTGTACGTTCTACCCACTCAACAACCCGGAGCCTATTTAAAAATACTTCTTATTTCGTATCCGCCTCATTTCAATGGATTTCAACGGGTGAAACACGATAATGATGAGTTGTAGTCAGGGTCACGGCCGACGGCGTTCATTGTGTAGGTCATCGCATCCTCTGGGCTCATCCCTTCCTCTATCATCGCTCTCAAAAGATAACTGAACGCGCGGTCCGTGTGCTCAAGAGTCACGGGGCCGTCCCAGCTGATGTAGAGCCTCGCGCCGTTGTCTATGAAGGCCTCGACCAAGTCTGTGGACCTGATGCCGTCGCAGCCCATCACGAGTATCATGGAGCCCCTGAACCGGTCCTTCATGAAGTGGTTCACGAAGTCGGCGCCTACGGCGAAGAGGCGTCCGGACCCGAGGCTGGGCCTGGCGGGGTGGACCTCGTCAGCCAGCTGCTCGAGCACATACTTGTCCTGGCCGTATTTCTCGCCTGTGAAGAACCACACCATCTCGTCGTTTATGGTGCTGTGGACCCCGAAGATGATAAAGTCGTACCCAGCAGGGTTC
>CAYPNN010000259.1:0-3318 GCA_964412065.1 uncultured Candidatus Bathyarchaeia archaeon | reverse complement strand
CCTGAGAGCGACGTCTCCCTCACGGTCAGCGGAGGCGGCACGCCCAGCGCCGAGAGCGAGGCCATCGAGGTCGCGGGCGTCAGCGAGCTCACCGTGGTGTTCGACCACAACCGAACGGGGAGCGACAGCACCGACATCGACCTTGAGCTCTACACGAGCCTGGACGGCAGCGGATGGGACACCGAGCCGTTCTGGGGCCAGAGCCTTGGGGCGTCCAAGAGGAAGACCTTCCCCGTGACGCCGCCCAACACCAGGTACGTGAAGTGGGTGGCCACCAACAAAGACGCGGGCAACGCCACCGCCGTCAAGCCGGTTTTGGTGGTGAAGAGGTGATGCAGTACCCGCTCCCCCAGGACATGAGGCCGCTGAGGACGCCGCGCCCGGGCCCCTATAGCCGGGGCCTGGAGCTGTACCTCCCGCTTGACAGCCACACGTCGAGGGGAGGCCAGGCGCTGGACCTCAGCGGACACGAGAGGCACGCCGAGATAGGCGGCGCCGACACGGTGCCAGGGGCGCTGGCTGAGGCGCTGGGCTTCGACGGGTCCAGCGACTACCTTGACACCGGGTACACGTTCACCGTCGGCGCCGCCGAGGAGTGGACGTTCCTGCTCATGGTCAAGGCGTCGCCCGGGGCCGGCGGCGTCTTCATGGGAGTGGGGCGGGCGTGGGACGGGCTCTGGAACAGGCTGCAGCTGAACTTCAACACGGACAAGGCGAGGGTCTACGTCAGGGACGACGACTACGCCCTCATAGCCAACTTCACGGGCTCGCTGCCCATCGCGGACGGGGCGTGGCACACGGTCGCCCTCATCGTGAGCCCGCTGAACGACGAGGCCGTGCTGTACGTGGACGGCGAGCCGGACGGCGGCGGGTCCGCCTCGTTCAGCAGCCTTGCGACGGGCACGAACAAGCTGAACTACGGGTGCCTGTACAACAACGGCGGCAGGAGCGACTACGCCGACTGCGTGCTCGACGAGCTCAGGATCCACAGCAGGCGCCTCACGCCGGGCGAGATCAGAGACTACTCGAAGGGGTTGGTGAGGGGCTAGATGGCTTACTGTACAGCGTCCGACGTCCGGCTGATCATCCACACGAGCCTAACGGACTCGGACATCGCCTCCATCATCGAGACGAGCGACGCCCAGATCGATAAGAGGCTCGGGGCTCAGAGCTCGTCGGACAAGGCCGTGAAGAAGCTGAGCATGCTCATCACGGCCAGGACCATCAAGGCCCGGCAGCCGAGGAGCGTCGCCGCCGGCGAGTACAGGGAGGACTCGGGGGACATAATGGACCTGTGGGCCCAGGAGATCGAGGGCCTGTTCAGGCTCTACAGCTCCCCCAGCGTCAAGGCGTCGGATTACCGCCACATCGACGAGGACGAGAGGTACCCGGAGGAGGAGGCTTAGATGCCCGCGTTCGAGAAGCCATACCCGCCGAACCCCATCACCTACAGCCACTATAACGCGCTGGTCGACGCCCTCGAGGCAAGGTTCGGAGCAGGCGCGGCGGGCTTCATCAGCGACCGCACCAAGATAGTGAACAGCCGCGGAAACATCTGGGACAGGGCCGCCGGCAACGTACAGAGCGCCATAGACGACGTCCTCGGCGACACGGGCGGAGCCGTCTGGCTGCCCAAGGGCAAGATCACCGAGACCCAGCCCTGGACCATCGACGAGGTCTACCCCGTCCACGTCTACGGCGCCGGCATGTGCTACCACGACCTGGACTACGGCACCATGATCAGGTTCAACCTCGCCGGCGGCGTCCACTGCATCGACATAGGCAAAACCGGGGACACCGTCCACTTCGGGGGCCTCTACGACATGACCCTCTTCCCCGCCGCCGGGGACCGCGACGCCGTCCACCTGGACAGGGTCAGCGACTGGCACATGGAGAGGGTCTACATGAACCAGCCCAAGAGGCACGGGCTCCACGTGGAGAGCATCGGCGACTCGTGGAACATCTGGGTCAAGGACTGTCTCTTCGAGAACGTGGCCCAGGTAGCGATCCGCCTCGAGGGAGGCGCCGGGGCCGGCGTCATCCTCAAAAGCTACTTCCTGAACAACTACTTCTACAGCAACGGCATCGACATCGAGGCAGGCGCCCTCGACGGCACCAGCGGCAAGGTCAGGCTGTGCCAGTTCCACAACAACCAGCACTTCAACACCGACGGGATAGGCATGAAGCTCTACCGCCTCGTCGAGGAGCTCCTCGTCATGGGAGCCATATTCTACGAGTGCGGAGGCGACGCCATAGACGTCGACGACGACGGCGCCGGCAACAGGTGCAGCAGGCTCAGCTTCGGGCCCGTGCTCATCGACGGCCAGAGCACGACGCCCAACGGCATCGACCTCGGCGGCTACACCGACCACGTCGTCATCGACAACTACCAGATATGGGGCGTCACCGGCACGCCCATCAACGAGGGCGTCAACACGACGAACATTACTAAGGGAGATGGATACGAGTCTTGAGCTTCCAGTATGGCCAGTTCGGAGCGGGCTTCGACCTCATGATGCCCGAGCCCCAGGCGCTGCGCTTCGAGGAGCTGCTGGAGCTCCACGGCGAGGACGTCACCGTGATATATCAGACGGTATCCAGCCACGACTCCTATGGGCAGCCGGTGACGTCAGAGGCCACGTACACAGAGAAGGCAGTCATCAAGACGGATCTAGGCGAGAGCCTCCTGCCTCCCGGGGAGGTGAAGCGAGCGACGGTTGAGGCCCTGTTCGCGCAGTGGGCGCCAGTCGGCGAGACGCTGTACGAGCTTGAGATCAGAGGCCACCGCTACCACGTGGTTGGCGTCGAGAAGGCGGCGGCGTATCTCCTCGTCAGGGCGGAGAGGATGGTGGAGTGACGGACCCCAAGGTGACGCTGCTGGAGCTCCTCGAGGGCGGGTGGGGCCTCGGCTACGAGCCCACGTTTAGCGCCGACTGGCTCCAGGAGAAGGCCGAGTTCCCCCAGGTGGTGGTGAGCCACGTGTTAACGACGCCCCGGCCAGTGGGGTTCAGCGAGGAACCGGCGGCGGCTCAGCGCCGCTTCGAGGCCGTGTACCTGGTCGACGTCTGGGCTAAGGGAGACGCCGATCAGAGGTGGGAGATGCTCGGCGAGGTGGACCGGATACTCCACTCCAAGAGCACGAGCCCAGGAGGAGGCCTTGAGAGCCTCGACGTCTCCGCGTGGCGAGACCTGGACGAGGGAGGGCTCAGGCCGCCTCTTTTTCGTAGCCAGACTAGGGTAGAGGTGCTTTATTATGGTTAGCTACAAGGGAAGGGACCAGATCGAGTTCGGTCACACGTTCTATAACGAGGCGAGCTA
>CAYPNN010000258.1:2336-3328 GCA_964412065.1 uncultured Candidatus Bathyarchaeia archaeon | reverse complement strand
TTCGCGCCGATTGGGCTGGTTCCGATTCAGCCATGGGCGGCGAAACCGGGTGCGACCACCAAAAAACCCCCCCCCCCCCTTTTTTCTTAACGCAAGCCATGAGGCGCGAATCTATTGAGGCTATTTTTCCTTCAAGGGTTGGTTACTTACCATAAGCGTTTTTTAGGATAGCCGAATTCAGGCCCCACGTTAACTGGAGCGAGGTCACAGGCAGACGATGCCTAAGGAAACAGGGGAGGAGTGGCCCATTTTTTCACACGTAGCTCATGCCTGCCATGCTCGGAGGGTATCCGCCCCTCAGCTCCGCCCGCTCTCTGGTGACCATAAAACCGCTAGGCGGTTATATCGGGAAAAATTTTTCAAGAAGCCTCCTCGGCGCAGTGGCTACACGGGTAAGGTTATGCCTCTACCGCTGCTCGCGCATGCGCAACGGTGGCTCTGAGTCACAATGGTGACCCTTGATTCACGAGTTCCGTCGGGTCTATTCTCGTTATCCCCGGGATCTTGTCGAACACCGTGTCTGTGGAGACGATGCCGTGGTCTGGCTCCTGGTTGAGGGCCGTCGCGGCGTGGTAGGCGTCGAACAGCGAGGTTACCCGGTACTGCTTCATGAGGGCGAAGGCGAGGAGGTCCACCTCGGCCGTGGTTGGGTGGAACTCGAGGTTGGCTATGGCTGTGACGCTGGCGGCTCTGGCTATGTAGTCGTCGAGGGAGACTCCCTCGGCTATGGAGACGTGGTAGAGCTCGTGCAGCGCCTCCCTGGATGCGTGCACCACTCCGTACCTTCCCTTGATGATTCTTCTCACTATCTCCTCGGCGGCGGGCTTCAGCCAGTCGGTCTTCTTGACGTAGGCGTAGAGGAGGTCGGTCTCCAGCATCATGCCTGTTTTCTCCTCCTCGCGCGCTGGACTGCGTCTTCTCTCGCCGCCTCCTCCGCCAGGGTTTTGAGCTCGGCTCTGGTCTTGTCTGTGTCGAGCCAGCCCTCGGCTTCT
>CAYPNN010000258.1:0-2326 GCA_964412065.1 uncultured Candidatus Bathyarchaeia archaeon | reverse complement strand
GTATGGCTACGATGAAGGACCCCGCGGGGATGATGACGACCCTGGTGTCCCTGATGCCGATCTCCTTGGGGATAGTCAACCTGCCACGCTCATCGATTGGGACGACAGTCATTTTTACCCATGTATAATGTTTTTACCCCTATTATTAAATCTGTCCCACGACGACCATGGGCCTTTTGTTGAAGAAAAGAAACTGAATGACGCTGGCCTTGAATTATGCAAACACTCTTGTATTTGTATTACTTTCAGTGATTAATGAGATCTTTCATCAAGATAATGGGTCCACCCTTGTTGAAGGCAGTCAAAGAACTGGAGAAAATCGCGATAGACATGCCGCAGGTTTGTATAATGGATGAAGTCATTCTACGTGATGTCCCCCGGAGCCTGGCGAGAGACATAGGTGAACCTTTCGAGTACACGGAGTATGTTATGGATTTCTTTAACCGTAGAACGGGTGTAATCGTCAGAACCGAGAGATGTAACGATATCATCAGCGAGTCTGGTGAGGTGTTGGGGGAGCATGATTTCTTCTTCGAATGGTTTGAGGAGCCGAGCATGGAGCAGCTTAACCATTTGATAGAAGAAATCGATGAGGCTCTGGAACCTTTAGGGTGCTTCTACTCTATAACGACCGGGAAATAGAGGGAAGAGGTCGATCACCAGGTTTCTACGCAATGTTAAGGTGAAGACGGCGCCCCTACACTGGCGCTACTACCTGAAAACTGTCTTTCAGTAGTATCCGATGGTTAGTGAAACTCCGTTAGGCTCATGGGCTTTGCCGCTGATGATCCGTGGTGAAGCTGATTTGATTGATGGAACGTGATGGCCGCGTGTAACTGAGGCGATCATGTGCTCAGCTTCTCTAAGATTCCGTCGTATGTTTTCATGGCCTTGACGCCCTCGTCGGTGATCTTGTAGACGTACCGGGAGGCCGAGATCTTCTCCTTTTTGAGGTAGCCCTTGATCACCAACTGGTTCACCATCTCCTTCCCTCTCTTCCACGGCAGGACTACTCTGTGGACTATCCTGTTCAGCACTCCTTCGCCTTCGTAGACAGCCTCGAGGATCCCGTAGTAGTTGTCCATGGTGGAGCGGTTCTTCACGCTGTAGCGTTCCCGTACCTCACCCGTGGGCGCGTCTCCACGCACCCGACGAACGGCCTCCGCGATCTCCTGTGTGAAGGCCTCGGCGACTCGGGCGTCCTCCTCCATGAAGCGCCCAGGCTCACGGCACTCGAGGTTTACTGTGCCCAGGACCTTTCCCCCGTGGATGATGGGGACGCATAGCTCGGAGAGCATGGTGAAGGCGTCGCGGCCGTCTCCGGGGAAGTAGTCGGGGTCCTCGCTGGTGTCGTTGACGAACTGGGTCTGCCCGGTCTTGACGGTCCGAGCGTTTTTGCTGGGCCAGTCCAGGTTGAGGTCCATGATCACCCTTTCGCCTATGGTGCTGACGGACTTGAGGATGTTTCCCTCGATCACGGCTAGCGCGATCTTGTCGGTGGGTATGATGGAGTATAGCATGGTGGTGGCATACATGGCCACGTCCTCCAGGGTGCCGTACTGGGCCAGCGTGTCTCGCATGAAACTCAGCTTGGCCCCCATATCACCTTCCCCGCGTGATTTCTTATGGGTCATATGGGAGACTGAAGCTAGTCGATTAATAAGTTTTAATGTAACATAATTTACTATAAATTTGAGAATTTGCTTGGATAAGACGCGCCGTCTAACGTTTCTTCACTGTCCTCCTCACATCATGTACTGCTCGACCGTTTACGCGTTTCAATGCCTAGTCTTACTATTTTCATCACGTCGACAAGCGAGGATAGGTCCGTGGTTGCCGGGTCATCCCTCCTCGGGTCCCAACCAAAAATAATCCTGCTGCTGCGTGGATGTCTCTTCACGTACCACCTGAGAGTCTCATCAACGACCTCGGGTTCATCGATGAAATCTACTTCTGGTTCATGAGTTTTGAAGCCCATCCGCAGCTTAACATCGTCCGGGTTCGCCTTCAGGTTCCTGTACCAGTCAGATCTATAACCCCTAGCCGAAAACAGAAGCACCGAGTCTCCGCGTCTCCTGTACTCCAGGGGGGTCACGCGGGTCTTCCCGGTTCGTCTACCCTTAGTGTAGAGGAGCAAGATGAACCACCCTGCCCCGACTAGTGGGAGTAGTCCAAGCTCGTAGAGGAATACGACGGCTCTGTTCAGTCTCTTCCAGCCACGGAGAGATCTTCTGGTTGTCTTCTCGTCTCCATTTATCATACCGTAGATGGCGGAGCCTTTCCTCGGAAACCCTTCATCCATGGTGTTTTGCGCTCTGTTACTAAT
>CAYPNN010000257.1:0-3331 GCA_964412065.1 uncultured Candidatus Bathyarchaeia archaeon | reverse complement strand
CGACGTCATCGTCATGGGGGACTTCAACGCGGACGGCGGCTACTTCGACGAGGATGGACCCAGCCCTCTCATCGGCGAGGGCTACCACTGGATAGTCGAGAACAGCTTCGACACGATGACCAAGACGGACTGGACCTACGACCGCATAGTGCTCCTGGACGGCACATACCTCGGCGAGTACGTGACGGGCTCCTGCCAAGTCTTCTACTTCGACGCCGCCTACGGCATCGGCCAGGAGCTGACGGAGGACGTCTCGGACCACTACCCCGTCTACGCGGTGTACAGGACCGACCTCCCGGACGACGACTGACTCACTCTCTCTGCTGCTTGCACGCGTCTACCCCATCCTAAAAACCGTTGTCCTTGGTCCCGGAGGCTCACTGTGCACCATAGAGTAGCGAGGAAATTGGGTGAACACGCTCCGACGCCCTGAATCATAACGTTTTAAAACATCAGAAATGTATGAGGGTGTGAAAGAGATGAGCGAGTCCATCAGCACAGTGCAGATATTCGCTTACATGGTCACCATAATACCCAGCGTCTACTTCCTTTACAGGATCGTCCGGGAGATAATATACTATTTCAGTAGGGACGACTCGGATATCCTATAGGGATATGTCCGAGGAGCGCACAAAGTTCTGCCCCCACTGCGGGGCAATGATACCCTACGACGAGACATACTGCCCCGCGTGCGGGGAGCCGCAACCGGTCCTCGAAGGGGTAAGCAGGAAACCAGTCAAGAAGACATGGATCGCCGTCCTTCTGTCGTTACTCGTCACCGGGCTCGGCCACGTTTACCTAGGCAGGTGGAGGAGAGGTCTGACCATCTTCGCCGCGACCCTGGCCGTAGGCGGCGTCGCCAGCCTATACTTCAGCTACGACCAGGTCATGTTCATAGGCTTGCTGTTCGCGTTGTTCTCGGCATACGATGCCTACCTTCTGTCCCGGACCCAGAAATCGACGGCGTAGCTCATAGATTACATCCTTTAAATTCAAGAGAGTGCTCAATGGAGGTGAACATCAGATGAGATACGAGATAAAGTACCAGCCATCCTACAGCTTGCTGGAGATAGAGCTGGACGCGGATGAGAGGATCACGGGAGAGGCGGGCGCCCTGACCTACATGACGCCCAACATCGACGTCCAGACCAGGAGGAGGGAGCAGAGCATACTGGGGACCCTCAAGACGAGCATCCTGGGAGGCCAGAGCCTCTTCGTGACGGACTTCACCGCGCAGGGCAGCACCGGTAAGCTCGCCCTCGTCGCGGCGCCCATAGGGGACATCACCAAGCTCGAGGTAAACCCGAGCAAGGGTTGGATCATCCAGAAGTCGGCGTACCTAGCCTCAACGCAGGACATAGACCTCGACGTCCGGTGGGAGGGGTTCAGCCGCGGCCTGTTTGGGCAGGGCCTGTTCATGGTGAAGACCACGGGCGACGGGGACCTGTTCATCAACACCTTCGGCGCCATAGACAGGCACGATCTGACGCCCGGGGAGCAGCTGATAGTGGACAACTTCCACCTGGTGGCGTTCAGCGACACCTGCGAGTACGAGGTGAGGAAGTTCGGCAACTGGAAGGAGACCATCCTCAGCGGCGAGGGCTTGGTCACTCACATCGAGGGCCCGGGCGAGGTATACATACAGACCAAGAACCTCAGGGAGTTCGTGGACTGGCTCTGGATGCTGCTTGGACCGAGGGTCGCGTCCAGACAGTCAAGATAGATGCAAGATGATCGACACCGTCTACTTCGACAACTGGAACACCTTGGTCCAGGCGCCCGACCTCATGAGGAGGGGCAGCAGCACAGAGAAGTTCCACAGGTACCTGGAGAGCTGGGGCGTCGACGTGTCCTACGAGCTCTTCGCCGAGGTCTACAGGCCCATCGCGAGCAGGCATCGGCTGGAAGCCGACGCGGACGACTACAGGGAACTCGACTACGAGAGAAGGATAGAGAACACCTTCTCCGAGCTGGGGCTGGAGGACGCGGAGGAGCTGGCGAGAGGCGCCTGGAGGGCGTACCTCGACGAGTGGCCCAGACAGACCGAGTTCTTCCCCGAGACCCCCCGAGTACTCGACACCTTGAGGGGCAGGTACAAGCTGGGCGTCATCACAAACTACATGGACGGCTACACGTGCCAGCTGGTCTTCGATAAGCTGGGGTACAGGGAGACGTTCGACACGCTCGTGGTCTCGGCCGAGGTAGGGTACAGGAAGCCTTCCAAGGTCATCTTCGAGCAGGCCCTTAGAGAGACGGGGTCGAGCCCGGAGAACTGCGTCATGGTGGGAGACATGTACGAGGCCGACGTCGTGGGCGCCAACAACATGGGAATGAAGAGCGTCCTCATCGATGTATACGGGAACCAGCAGGAGCACTACGGAGACGCGACCATAGCCATACGGAGCATCGGGGAGCTCCCCCGCGCCCTAGATGAGATACTTTCTCTCTAGGCTCTCTCCCTTACTATTCTCGGTATCTCCCTAAGATCCTTGACTACTCTTCTGCATCCCTCTTCCATGAGCCGCTGGGCCGACGCGTCGTCCCTCCAGTAGCCTAGGAACTCCACGCCGGCTGCGTCCGCGGTCTGGAGGTCCGTCGTGGTGTCTCCTATGAACAAAGTGTCCGCCGGGTCCACGCCGAGGAGCTCTATGGTGTATAGGAGGTGCCTGGGGTCGGGCTTTGGGTAGGGAACGTCGTCCCGTGCGACGACTTGGTGGAAGAAGAGCAGCATGTCGTGCTTCTCTAGGCCGCGGATCGTGTACTCCCGGTGGCTCCTCGTGGCGACTCCGAGGCTGAGCCCATCCCCGTGGAGCTCCGCGACAGCCTCCTTGGCATATGGCTTCAGCTCGACTGTGTCTAGGGCCTCCAGCTCGATGCCGTTCATTATGGCCTCCATCTCGGCTAAAGTCGCCTCCAGACTCGCCTCCGGGAGCCCGTACTCGCGCAGGGTGTCGGCTCCGCCCCTGATGACCCTGTATACCTTGTGGCGGTCCTCCAGGGGCTCTGGGAGCCCCATGGAGACCAGTAGCTCCCTTATCCTGTTGCTCATCTTCTCGTAGTCTATCTTGCTGTCCATTAGGGTCCCGTCTAGGTCGAATACCACTGCCTTCACGGGGCGCATGGCTTATTCTCCTGTGGTTGTGTCTTATGAAGCGTTCCAATAACTTTTAATGAGGAGGCTGGGGATGTTGATGGTTGAGGGCTGGTAGTTCAGGGGTATGAATGCCTGGTTTGCAACCAGGAGGTCGGGGGTTCAAATCCCTCCCAGTCCACTATTATTTTGGGGTAGATATCTTTATTAGTTTTGTTGGGGATAATATTTCTGATTTAA
>CAYPNN010000256.1:0-3368 GCA_964412065.1 uncultured Candidatus Bathyarchaeia archaeon | reverse complement strand
CCGGTGAAGGCTGGGGAGAGGATGGTGGCAACGGGTGTCGTCGAGTCCGCGGACCGTGGGCGGCGCGACGTCTCGGTGGAGGTCTCCGTCGGCGAAAGGGTGGTGCTCAAGGGCACCATGGCGTGTTACGTGCTCAAGAGGCACGTTCTGGACGTCTAGACGGTATATACCGTGTGAAAGTCAATCGCTAAGATTTTTATACGTTTAAGGAGTACTGAGGAGAAGTCTAGGTGATAACGTGCCCATAGTAATCGATCCATCGAAGAATGGCTTAGAGAAGGTTCTAAGAGACTACCAGATCGAGGCTCTCAGACACATATGGACTCACGACGAGGAGAGCCTCACCTCACGAGAGGTTTACGAGGCTGTCAACGAGCGCCTCGACGGCGGAAGAAGCGTGTCCCGCGCCTCGATAATCAACTTCCTCAACGCCATGTGCGACGAAGGCGTCCTGGATTTCGAGGAAGAGACCTGTAAAGGAGGCATGAGGAGAAGGTACAGTAAGGGGATGGATGAAGCCGCGTTCAAGAAGCATGTTGCGTCCACCGTGATCAGCAGCCTCATGAAGGACTTCCCTGAACAGACCGTGGAGGCGATAAAGTCCAACCTCGACGCCGGCTCCCTGAAGAGGCTCCACGACTAGCTTCAAGCTTATTAATTTTATTCATATATTTTCTTCATACACACGATGAGGATAACTGTCGACGTCAAGGCGGGTTCAAACAGGGACTCGGTCGAGTTAATCGAGGAAGGCCACTACATGGTCCACGTGAGGGCTCCTCCCCGCAAGGGTAAGGCCAACGCCGCGGTAGCGAAGCTGCTGAGGAGGCATCTGGGGCTTCCAGTGACTTTGGTCTCGGGGCACACCAGCAACAGGAAGCTATTCGAGGTCCTTGAGTAGCCGGGTTTTAAAACCGTGTCCCGCCTGTTAGAGGTGACTCGATTTGGTTGAGGTGATGAAGGGGCTTAGGGCCGTTGACATAGCCAAGGCGGACGGCCTGGACACCGAGGTGTATATTCTGGAGCGCGACGGCGGGCTGATCCTGGTGGACGTGGGCTTCACGCCCCAGTGCCACGAGAGCATCCAGGCGGAGCTTGACGAGATGGAGAAGAATTGGGGGGGACATCGAGATGATTATCATCACCCACGCCCACGGCGACCACATGGATAACCTGCCGCAGGTGAGGGAGCTCACGGACGCGGAGGTCGTGATAGGGGAGGGCGACGAGGGCAAGCTCTACGAGCGAACAGGCGTGAAGGCCGACGTGGTGCTGGGGCACGGCGACCTCATCGGGGCCTGCGGCGGCGTCGAGATAGTGCATGTGCCCGGCCACAGCGACGGCAACCTGTGCCTCTACCTGCGAGGGTACAAGGCTCTCATCGCCGGGGACACGATCTTCGGGGACAGCGAGGGCAACCTTGAGGCGCCGCCTGAGAAGTACTGCGAGGACGTCGTGGAAGCCTCGAAGAACCTATGCATCCTAGCGGACTACGACTTCGACGCGCTGCTGCTGAGCCACTGGAAGAACACGATGGCTGGCGCGAAGGAAAAGGTGTTGAAGCTCATCGAGGCCTGCGCCTAGCCGAGCTTCGATATTACTTCCTTTACCACTTTCCCCGGCTCGACGCCCAGCTCCTTTGCTTTGCTTGTCGCCGCCTTTATCTCGGCGTCGAGTACGTCGGTGAAGGAGTTGACGCCGCTCACTATTGCTGCAGCCGCTCCGAGCCTCTCGGCTACCTCCAGGTTGAGGTACCCGCACATGACGAACCCCTTTTCTCCCTTGATTAGGAGAAGCGGGGGCAGCTCGGGGAGGGCGGACTTCATTCCCTGGAAGGTCTTTCCGTCTATGACGAGCTTGTCTATCTCGAACATGTCGATCAGGGATAGTGTCTCGTTTCTCGTACTAATCATCTTCGAAGTTGTTTGGGGAAAGTGGTGACCTGTTACAGGTCAGATCCAAAAAAAAATTATTTGTAGATTAGTGGGAACGCGGTGTATATCTTTACGCCGAGGACGAGGCTCTCTATGGTTATTCGTTCGTTTGGCTGGTGGGCTTGGCCTGTGAGGCTTGTGCCGTAGCCGAGGCTCGGGATGCCTGCTATCCTGCTGGTGCTAATGCCGTCTGTGCCCCCTGTCAGTATCTTGGTGTTGACTGGTTTGCCCGTTAGTTTGTGGATGACGTCTTTGAACTGGTGGGCGAAGCTGGTGTCAGGGGCCTCGCTGAACCCGGCGGTGTCTTCGGGCTTTAAGTCCCGGTGCTCCACCTCTAGTCCCTTGATGCCCGACTCCTTGACTAGCTCCTTTATCCGCTGGACCACTCTTAGCTGGTGGCTGCCGGGTGTGAGCCGTATGTCGAACTGGGCCTCTGCGTAATCGGGGATGACGTTGGTCTTGACGCCTCCGTTGATGATATTGCAGGTGACGCTGGGGGTGTAGAAGTTGTGGGCCATGAGTTTCTCCTAGTCGGGGGTGAGGTCCTGGGTCTTCCTGTAGTACTCTATGCTGTCCTCTACAGCGGGTTTGAGGGCGTCTGGGAAGTCCAGCGGGTAGTCGTTGATCTTCTCCACCCAGGGGATGCCCGCGATGAGCTTCTTGATGGCGTTGTCCCCGAGGTACGGGGTGCTGCCGTGGGCTGTCTGCCCCTTGGCTATGAGCTTGACGCCTGCGCCGCCCTTGCAGCCCAGGTCGATGCTGGGGGCTTCGGGGCCTCCGCCGTTGCCGTCGCCGATGACGCACACGTCTCCTTTGAACCTACCCGTCTCGGCGAGCCACCTGGCTCCGGCTCCGCCGCCTATCTCCTCGTCTGCTGTGAACCAGAACTCGACCGTGTTGGGGACGTCCTTCATCTCGTTGAGGATTCGGGCCGAGACAATGGCTGCGGCGCACGCGCCCTTCATGTCGCTGCTTCCGCGTCCCCATACGCAGCCGTCTGCGATGGTGCCGCTGTAAGGCGGGTAGGTCCAGTTCTCGGGCTTGCCCTCGGGAACAACGTCCAAGTGTCCAACCCATATCACCTTCTTCTTTCCCTTGCCCTTGATCCGTGCGACGATGTTGGGCTTCTTGGGGTCGCTGGCGTGGACCTCGTTCTCGATGCCGTGCTCGTCGAGGTACTTCTTGATGTACGCCACCGCCTCGTCGGTGTGCCCGTCGGGGTGCGCGGAGTTGAACCTCACGAGGCCGGAGCAGAGCTCGGCGACCTCGTTCTCTGCCTCTTCGGCTAACCTGGATACCTCTTCTAGATCCATGCTTAGTGGTGGGGCTTCAGGTAAGAAAAGAGTTAGGGTTCAGGGATCGTCCGGCTCTCCATGAGGTCCCAGAGGCTCTGCATGGCCTTGGGCAGTAGCTCCTGTATGGGCAGGCTGTAGG
>CAYPNN010000255.1:0-3385 GCA_964412065.1 uncultured Candidatus Bathyarchaeia archaeon | reverse complement strand
CACGCCCTCGATAATGCCCTGCTCCACGGCGTAGGGCCTCTCCCGGGGGTCGACGGTGACCACCTCTATCCGGGGGTTCTTCTTCAGCTGCGTAAGGACCCTGGCGCCAACCATCCCGGCTCCGATAACGAGGACACGCATACGCTTACACAACCCGTGGGTATTCTATTAACATTGATTACTTTGCCCCTCATATCAGGTTAACCACGCCTAACAGGTAGAACAGGGCGATGAGTATCACTGAGCTGACGACCGTCATGAGCAACCCGTACCTCAGCATGTCCTTGGACTCGACTATGCCCGTCGCCGAGATGAGCGCCATCCTCCCTGACGCCGAGGGCAGCGCATAGCCGAAGGTGGTGGCCATGGTGAGGGGAAGCACGAGCCTGACCGAGTTGAAGGCGGGGTCGGCTGCGGCCAGGTCGATCATGATGGGCACGAAAACGGCCGCCACGGTGGCGTTGTTCACCACGTTGGTTAGGAGAGCCGACGCGAACACCACGACGACCAACGCGAAGATGAACGGCGTCCCG
The DNA here is from genome assembly GCA_964412065.1 of uncultured Candidatus Bathyarchaeia archaeon. Taxonomy (GTDB): domain Archaea; phylum Thermoproteota; class Bathyarchaeia; order TCS64; family TCS64; genus RBG-16-57-9. The sequence goes on along the minus strand of CAYPNN010000255.1, from coordinate 2,852 downwards.
CTGAGCAGCGGCGACGAGATCCCCGTAAGCCAGGCGGTCGCGCCCGACCTCTTCAACGCCTCCCCCAGCGCCAGCCCGGCGGCGATGGCGAAGAACATGCCCCAGCTGACGCCCTTCACGTCCTCCCACTGGATTATGCCCCGGAGAGCCATGTAGGACACCGCGATCATCCCGACGACTGCCGGTGAGAGGAAAGTAGAAGGCAGCCCCACGGCGTCCTCGATGAGGGCGCCCCCCATCCACATCAATATGGTGATCCCAAGAACCACCAAGACCTCCCTCTCAACGCCCCGCATCCCGCCCAGGTTCTCAAGCTCCCTGCGCGTCGCCTCGATGTCAAGCTCCTTCAAGGAGACCTTGGCCGCCTTCATCAGCGTCCACCAGGTGGCCGGGAACACGAAAATAAGAGCAATTATTCCGTACTTCATCCAGTCGATGAACCTCCAGACCCTGATCTCCGCAAGAAACTCGGACGCCACCGCGTTAGAAGCGGACCCGGTTATCGTGGCCATCCCGCCGACGCTGGCGGCGTAGGCGATGCCCAGCACTAGGAGAACCAGCAGCTCCTTCGACTGCTCCTGGTCCGGGACCTGGCTGGAGATGGTGAGGGCCACCGGGATCAGCACCGCGGCCGTCGCGGTGTTCTCCATCCACATGGATAGAAGCGCGGCCAACGCCATGAGGCCGAATAGCAGCCTGTCCACGCGCCCGCCCGAGGTCACGATGGACAAGAGCGCCAGCCTCCTCGTTATCCCGTGCTTCCTCAGAGCCTCCGCCAGGAACAGGCTGCCGAGGATCAGTATGATGATAGGTCTGGACAGGGTCTCGAAGGCCTCCGCGGCGTCCGCTAAACCGAGAGCCACCAACATAACCGGCACCATGAGCCCAGCGAACGGCAGCGGTATGGGCTGAAGCGCGAATATGGTCCCCGTGAACACGAAGGCGGCCAGCGCCCGCTTTCCCTCAGCCATCAGACCCGCCGGGGTGGGCAGCAGGAGCACAAGCACCGTCAGCGCTATGACTGCCATGAAACGGTTGGAGAACCCTAGGCGATTACTCATAGAGACCTTAGATACCAAAATGGAGAACCCAATTTAAACCTTATAAAACGGGTTCAACCAGTCTCCGTGGCTTCACTGCCAGCAAGCCCGCTATGACTCCTACCACGGGGAAGGCGATGGACGCGAGAAGCGCCTCACTGTACCCGCCGAACAGGTCGTACGCTACGCCGTAGGGCAGAGGACCCAGCGCCGATCCAATCACCCCAGCCATCATCGTGACGCCCCTGATGGTGCTCAGGCGCCTCCGCCCGTAGTAGTCCGGCCAGATAACTCCACCCACTATCCCCTGCAGCGCCATCTGGACCCCCACAAGCACCCCGTAAACCATGACCATCGTCACGCTGTCCGCCAAGTACAGCGCCACCATGGAGCCGAGCATCAGAGCCTGGTTAAACGCTACGAGGTACCTCATCTGGACCCTGTCCGCGACAGGCCCCGCTAGAAGGGCTACGGGTAGGCGCACGACGCTCATGAGGCTGCTGATCAGCGCAGCCGTCCCAGGGTCCAGTCCGGCCTGGGCGAGTATGCTTATCTGGTGGAACACGAGCCCCGTTATTATCGCCGACGGGACCACCGTCGTGTATATGATACACCAGAAGGCCCGGGTCCTCATGGCTTCCCGTAGGGTCCACGAGTCCTCAACTAACGTATCCTCAGTCTCTGTGTTCTCCAGGGCTTCCTCGTTGTCGGGCAGGAGCCCGACCTCCTCCGGAGTGTCCCTGATGAGCAGGTAACTCAAAGGCGCCATGACGACCCACAGCAGCACCGCCCACGTCCACCAGCTCATCCTCCAGCCGTAGTTCTGGATTATCCAGATGTTTAGGGGCGGCAGAATCGCCAGGCTCAGTCCTCCCCCCACGCTGACGACGCCGATGGCGACCCCTCTCCTCTTAATGAACCACTGGGGCGGCAGAGTAACGCTGCATAGGCTCATGGAGCCCTGGCCCAGGAGCCTCACGAGGAAGAAGCCGATAAGAAGCATGGGCACCGAGGTAACGAGGCTCATCCAGACGCAGGCCAGCCCGAACACCAGCGTTATGGCGGCGGTCATCCTTCTGTGGCCGAACCTGTCGAAGAGCCTCCCCACGAAGCCCATGAGCATCCCCGCACAGAACGTGCCCAAGCTGTACATACCGGAGACGACGCTGCGGCTCCAGCCGTACTCGTTGATGTAGCTGTCTATGAACACGCTTACGCTGTAGGTCTGCCCGGGCCCGCTGAAGAAGATGATGAGGCTGGAGACCAAGACCATCACCCAGCCGTAGAACACCGGGGACCTGAATGGCAGCTTGGTTCTACTCAAACACGAAATCTCCTAGAACCAAATAGACGGGGCGGCGTTCCAATAAAGGTTGGCTTACCCGCCCACCGTTTCTCTCGTGTTCTTCATAGACAACTACCTAGAGGTTTAAATTGGATAGTCATTCTCATGTTCCCATGCAGTTCGGAGTCTACATCAGGTCAGCCGAGACATACGGTAACATGCTTGAGCTGGCCCGGGCCGCCGAGGAGCTCGGTTACTACGGCGTCTTCCTCAACGACCACGTCCACGGCCTCCCAGACGGCAGGGAGCCATACCTGGAGGCGTGGACAGCCATCGCCGGATTAGGGGTCCAGACCAGCAGGATACGCCTGGGCCACATAGTCCTCTTCAACAGCCTGAGGAACCCCGCGTACCTCGCCAAGTCTGCCACGGCGCTGGACGTCATGACCGGCGGCCGCTACGAGCTCATACTGGGCGCAGGCTGGAACGAGCCAGAGTACCTGGGATACGACCTCATGGGGAAGGGA
>CAYPNN010000254.1:0-3426 GCA_964412065.1 uncultured Candidatus Bathyarchaeia archaeon | reverse complement strand
GGGCAGGAGGGAGCGGGACCCCTTAGAGGCGCTGGAGCACGTCTACGCCGAGGACCCCGAGCTCACCGACTACTACGTGGAGCCCATAGCGCTGACGGTGGAGGACGGTTCACCCGTGGCCACCGTAGACGACGGTGACGCCTTCATCCTCTGGAACTTCCGCAGCGACAGGGCGAGGCAGATAACCTACGCGTTGACCGACGCCGGGTTCAGTGAGTTCAGACGCCGTAAGGTCCCCGACGTCTTCTTCGTCTGCATGAGCGTCTACGACCAGAACCTAGATCTGCCCGTGGCGTACCCGCAGCATGAAGTCAGGAACAACCTGGGGAACGTGCTGAGCGCCGCCGGCCTCAGGCAGCTCAGGATAGCCGAGACGGAGAAATACGCCCACGTGACCTTCTTCTTCAACAGCCAGGTCGAGGAGCCCAACCCGGGGGAGGACAGGATACTGGTGCCTAGCCCCAAGGTGCCCAGCTACGAGGACAAGCCCGAGATGAGCGCCTACGAGATAACGGACAGGCTCGTCCCGGAGATCGCCAGAGACGTCTACGACTTCATATTGGTCAACTACGCCAACGGGGACCTGGTCGGCCACTCCGCGAACTTGGACGCCGGGATCAAGGCGTGTGAGGTCGTCGATGAGTGCCTAGGCAGGGTGGTGGACGCCGGGCTGGGGAAAGGCTACACGGTACTAGTCACGGGGGACCACGGAAACGTAGAGACCATGTTCTACCCGGACGGCTCACCGAATCCCAGCCACGGTGTGAACCCGGTGCCGTTCATACTGATAAGTGACGATGAGGCGTTACGGAACGCGTCATTAAAGAAGGATATGGGGCTAGGCAGCGTAGCGCCGACGGTGCTCTACATCATGAACCTTGATAAGCCGGAGGAGATGGACGCGGATCACCTTTTCCTCTAACAACGTTTTTTCGACGTTATTGTTAAACCACAGCCACCCCATTTAACCCTCGAAACATTACGTATTTTCCCTATTTTAAGAGAAAATATTGGAATTTTAGGTGCGTTAACATTAGAAATAGAAGATTTTATAGACTTTCATTGCAAATTCTCGTGCATTATAGGGGCTGTGACTGCTCAGTCTCGAAGGCGCCGTGACCGACATGATCAGGGAGAAAGGCTTCGACACCCAGAGATACCTCAAGGCACAGGTCGCCCGCATACTTGAACGCGTAGACAAGTTCGATAAACTCTATCTCGAGTTCGGCGGTAAGCTCCGGTACGACCACCACGCCAGCAGGGTGCTGCCGGGGTTCGAGCTGGACACCAAGGTCCAGATGCTCAGGAAGCTTGACGATCTGGAGATAGTGCACTGCATCAGCGCCAAGGACATCGAAGGCAGGAAGATAAGACACGACTTCGGGCTCACATACGAGGACCAGATGCTCAAGGACATGGGCGACCTGGGTGAGCTGGGCCTCGACGTCTCCGCAGTGGTCATCAACCGTTACCGCGGCGAGCAGGCGGCAGACAAGTTCAAGCAGCGCCTCGAGAACCGAGGCATCAGGGTCTACATCCATTACGAGATAGAAGAGTACCTCAACGACCTGGACCGTGTGGTTAGCGACGAGGGGTACGGTAAGTCCGAACACGTGGACACGGGGAAGCGCATAGTGGTGGTAACGGCCCCGGGCCCCGGCAGCGGCAAGATGAGCTTCTCCATGAGCCAGGTCTACAAAGACAGGAAGATGGGGGTGATGAGCGGCTTCGCCAAGTTCGAGACCTTCCCCATATGGGACCTCCCGGTGGGGCACCCGGTGAACGTTGCCTACGAGGCCGCCACAGCCGACCTCGGGGACTACAACTGCGTGGATCCCTGGCACCTCGAGGCGTACGGCGTGGAGGCGACCAACTACAACCGGGACGTCGAGAACTTCGCCATAATGCTGAAGATCATGGAGAAGATGACGGAGCCGGGCGACCCCATGGCCGAGATCAGGAGCCCCACGGACATGGGCGTAAACATGGCCAACCAGGGCATCGTGGACGACATGGTCGTCAGGCAGGCGAGCAGGGAGGAGATAGTGCGCCGCTATTATCGGTACCAGCGGGAGTTCGTGGAGGGCCACACCACCTACGATACTTTAGAGAGGATGGACGGGGTCATGTGTAAGGTGGGCGTGAAGCCCGGCGACCGAGCCGTGGCGAAGGCCGCCAATGAGGCGTGGGAGCTAGCAGAGAAGGACCCATCCAAGGGCTTCAACGGTCTCCACAGCGGCTCAGCCATGGAGCTGCATGTGAACGGCGGCACGGTGATTGTCACGGGGAAGCGTTCGCCTCTGCTGCACTCCGAGTCGGCGGCTCTGCTCAACGCCGTGAAGACGCTGGCGGGCATCCCTGACGAGATTGACGTCCTCTCCCCCGTGATAATCGAGGCCCTCAACAGCCTGAAGGATAGCATGGGGCTCAGCGACGGGTCGCTCGACGTGAAGGAGGTCCTTGACGCATTATCCGTGAGTTCCGTCTTCAACCCCAACGCCGCCGAGTGCCTCAGCGTCCTCCACCTCCTCAAGGGATGCGAGATGCACTCGACCCACCTCATGGAATCTGGGTGCGAGAGGCCCCTGAAGCAGCTGGGCCTCAACATCACCACCGACGCCAGGCTCCGCATGAAGAACAACAGATGAAATTTACTTCATTGTTGAAACGCCTCGTCTCTGCTCCGATGTAAACAGATTCTGCACTCAATAACCGACAAAATCTGGTGACCGTCCAGCTCTCCACTTATATCTACGGCTGCGAATGATTTATACGGAGCCACTGCGAGAATCGCAGTATTATTGGCAGGTCACTGAAGTGACGAAATACATTTTTGTTACGGGCGGCGTCCTGAGCGGCCTCGGGAAGGGATTAGTCACCTGCAGCGTCGGTAAGATGCTTGAGGTACGCGGACTCAGGGTGACGGCAGTGAAGTGTGACCCCTACCTCAACGTCGACGCCGGCACCATGAACCCCTACATCCACGGCGAGGTCTTCGTACTCGAAGACGGCTACGAGGCAGACATGGACCTAGGCACCTACGAGAGGTTCCTGAGCGGCGAGGTCAGCGGGCTCAACAACATCACGAGCGGCCAGGTCTACCAGGAGGTCATCAGGCGTGAGAGGAAGGGCGGGTTCCTCGGCAGATGCGTCCAGATAATACCCCACGTCACCGACGAGATCAAGCGCAGGATCAGGCTCGTGGCGGGTAAGAGCAACGTTGACATAGTCCTCATCGAGTGCGGCGGCACCGTGGGCGACATCGAGGGGCTGCCCTTCCTCGAGGCTTTCCGGCAGATGAGGAACGAGGAGAGGAAGGGAGACACCCTGCTCGTCCACGTGACCCTCGTACCCGTGCTCGAAGCCGTGGGTGAGCCCAAGACGAAGCCCACGCAGCACAGCGTCAAAGAGCTTAGGGCCATAGGC
>CAYPNN010000253.1:0-3472 GCA_964412065.1 uncultured Candidatus Bathyarchaeia archaeon | reverse complement strand
GTGGGAAACGCGATAAAGTTCAACGAGTCGAAGCCTCCCCGCGTCGAGGTGGGCTGCCGGGACGCGGGGGACCACCACCTCTTCACGGTGACCGACAACGGCATAGGGATACCGGAGAGCCAGAGGCATCTCCTCTTCAGGGTGTTCAGCCGTGTCCCCACGGAGAAGCACTACCCGGGAACGGGGGCGGGGCTCAGCATATGCAGGAAGATCGTGGAGAGCATGGGCGGCGAGATAGGGGTGGAGAGCAAGGAGGGGTTCGGCTCCACGTTCTGGTTCACCCTGCCCAAGGGGAGGGAGCCAGAGAGCGTCGCAGGCGTGGCCGATGAGGCCGAGGCCACGGCGATCAGGTTCCAGTGATCTAGAAGCCTAACGGGTATCCGTGTTACCGAACGGAGGCGAACAATGCTTTTTATCGGAGACGTAGTCGGGTAAGCCGACGTTGAGCCGGCTGGAGGTGCACCCATGTGAGCGATAGGGTATACAGCGTGCTGTTCGTGGAGGACAACCCTAACCACTACAAGATCCTCCAACGGTTCATAGAGAGGTCTGGGCTTCCGATAAGCGTGGACCACGTCGCGTCGGCGCAGGAGTGCTTCGCCATCTTCCTGAAGAAGAACTACGACCTCCTCATGCTTGACTACAACCTGGGGGACGTATCCGGGCTCGGCATCCTTGAACGACTCAAGGAACTGGGCGTCATGGTGCCCATAGTGATGGTTACCCAGCAGAAGGACCCCAAGATCGCAATAGACGCCATGAAGCTGGGGGCCGTGGACTTCGTGATGAAGTCCAAGGAGAGCTTCAGGGAGCTGCCGGCCCGGATCATGGGGTACGTGGAAGACTACGAGGGGAGGCTCAGCAACGAGCAGATCTTCAAGTTGAAGCGGCAGAGCATAATCAGGAGGCCTGAGGCCCGGAGGCTGCTGAGGCTAATGATAAAGTCTGAGGACGACTCGCTTAAGCCGGCGTCGGAGACTCTGCACTTCTACGAGCCCGACCACACCATGTATCTGGACATGTCCCAGGAGAGCCTGGAAAAGGTGATGCAGCTGCTCACCCTCAACAAGATCCTCCTCAAGAAGCCGGTGGGGGTGAAGGTGGCGTGCCCGAGGTGCGAGTCGGACAACGTTACCACGGTGCCCGTGTGCCCCCAGTGCGGCGGCAAGGTGTTCGTGAAGAACGTTGGGGCCTCGGCTGACCCCTCGAAGCCGTTCAAGTGTCTGGACGGCTGCAACCAGGCGTTCCAGGAGGTCGACATCACCTACAGGTGCAACCAGTGCACCAAGGAGTTCAGCCTGGGGGAGTCTTGGTACAAGCACACCTTCGAGTTCGCCCTGAACCCCAACATGCGGCTGGAGGTGGAGATGCTGGTGAACAAGGCGGAGGAGATGGAGCAGTGGGAGCAGAAGAGCGAGGACGCGGAGGATCGGCTGGAGAACACCAAGGCGATGCAGGAGGAGATAAGGGACCAGCTGCGGTCCCTCATCGTGAGCAAGCTGAAGAAGAACGGCTAGGCTTCGGCGGTGTAGATCTCGGTGGCGTTGACGGCGTCGACCAGCTTCCTTTTATCGACTTTCGCCCCAGGCTTGAGCTTGACCAACGCCTTGCCTGCTTTGTAGTCTGCCTTGGCGCTCTCAACGCCTTCCACAGCCATGAGAGCCTTCCTGACCCTCATCTCGCAGTGGGGGCAGCTCATCCCCTTGACCTTCAACTCTATCTCTGACATGTTGACTCGATGATGTCTGGGATCGGCGGATATTAAACGTAGGCAAAGCTGGGTGTTTTTATGGCGCCACGTTCCAGCATAGGCTGTGACTGATAGACCAGATGAGCGGGCCGCCGAGGCAGCCGACACGAGGACCGCGGTCATCCCGGTGAAGGGGATGCACTGCGCCACGTGCGCCCTCAGCATCTCCAAGACGCTCCACAAGAGGGAGGGGGTGAGGGCCGCGGACGTGAGCTACGGCACCGAGAAGGCTGTCGTGGAGTACGACCCCGAGAAGATCTCGCTCGAGGAGATAGGGGACGCCATCAGGGACCTGGAGTACGAGCCGGTTCTGCCTTCTGAGGCGGAGGCGAGCCGCGAGGTTACGCTTAAGATCGTGGGGATGACGTGCGCGGCATGTGTGGCGGCGGTGGAGAAGGCGCTCAAAAGGGTGGACGGCGTCATGGACGCCGTGGTGAACCTGGCGACGGAGAAGGCGTTCGTCAGGTACGACCCGCGGAGGGTGAGCATCCTGGACCTCCGGGAGGCGGTGAGGGGCGCCGGGTACGACGTGGCTGGGGAGGAGGAGGTGGACGTCTACCAGGGGCAGCTGGACGCGGTGAGGCGGCGGATGCTCACGGCTTGGGCGCTGACTATCCCGATAGTCGTGTGGATGATCCCCGAGATGCTTTTCGGGGTCATGTGGCCCAGCGCGTTGATCTTCAACGTTGGGATCACCCTGCTCTCGGCTCCCGTAATCTTCTGGGTCGGCTGGCCGACGATAAGGTCGGCGTACGCCTCGGTGACCCACGGCTCGGCTAACATGGACGTGCTCATCGCCATGGGCACCATCATAGCTTGGATGACGGGGCCCGCGAGCTTCGTGTCGCCGCTGTTCAACTACGCCGGGAGCAGCACCATGATCCTCGCGTTCCACCTGACCGGCAGGTACTACGAGGCGCTTGCTAAGGGCCGGAGCAGCCAGGCGATTAGGAGCCTGCTGAGGCTGGAGGCTAAGACGGCGACGGTGCTGGTGGAAGGAGAGGAGACTGAGGTGCCTGTGGAGCGGCTGAGCGTCGGCGACGTCATGGTGGTGAGGCCCGGGGAGAAGGTGCCCACGGACGGCGTCGTGGTCTTCGGGGAGAGCAGCGTCGACGAGAGCATGGCGACGGGTGAGTCGATGCCTGTGTCGAAGCACGTGGGCGACGAGGTCATCGGCGCGACGGTGAACCAGGAGGGGCTGCTGCACGTGGAGGCTTCGAGGATAGGTAAGGACACTTTCCTGGCGCAGATCGTGAGGATGGTGGAGGAGGCGCAGGGGACGAAGGTGCCCATCCAGAGGTTCGCGGACGACGTGATAGCGGTGTTCGTGCCCTTGGTCATCGGCGTCGCCGCGCTTACGCTGGTGGCTTGGCTGGCTGTTCCGGGGCCGCTGAACGCGGCGCTGGCTTGGGGCGACAGGTTCATCCCGTGGGTGGACACGGGGCTGCCCCAGGCGATGCTGGCGATCTCGGCGATGATCTCGGTGCTGGTGATCGCTTGCCCGTGCAGCCTCGGGCTGGCGACGCCGACTGCGCTGATGGTGGGGACGGGGATGGGGGCCCAGAACGGGATTCTGATCCGGAGGGGCGAGGCCATCCAGACCATGAAGGAGGTCAAGGCCGTCGTGCTGGACAAGACTGGGACCATAACCAAGGGGCAGCCCGAGGTGACGGACGTTGTGGCCCTGGGCGAGCTGCCGGAGGAGCGCGTGATCTACTACGC
>CAYPNN010000252.1:1601-3477 GCA_964412065.1 uncultured Candidatus Bathyarchaeia archaeon | reverse complement strand
GCCCTGCCCTGGACCTGCCGGAGCTTTTCCAGGGACTCAAACATCTCCCTTCTGTTGCGCCCCGCCATTATGCGCCTGTACGCCTCCTCCGGGGAGACGTTGATGAAGTACATGTGGCTGGTTCTTGGCACCACCCTATAGAAGAAGAGGTACGCCACCATGTGGAGGGGCTCGGGGAGGTACGCGGTGCCCATGAGGTACCTGACGAAGACAAGGTAGTCGACCCGCCTCCACCCGTAGATGAGCAGCGACCGCGCCACGTCCAACAGGTAGAACAGGGATGCAGCGAACCGCGCCCTATTCCCGTGGAGGAGAAGGTAGCCCCCGCCTAGGCGGCCGAAGAAGTTGTCCGGCGAGGGATGGGTCCTCAGGACATAGGTCTTCCCTTTCTCGGCGATTCGGCGGCAGATGAGCCTCGCTTGGGTGCTCTTCCCGGAGCCGTCGAGGCCGTCGATCACTATGAAGACCATCAGGCGCCACCGCCCATCACGATGAAAGTCAACGCCCCCAGCGTCGGCACGGTCACGTTGTCGAGCCCCAGGGGGCTAGCGGCCTCAGCCACGGTGACCACCGCTGACGCCGCAAGGACTGGGGCCATCTGGGCCTGGAGACTGAACCCGTAGATCATGGAGAAGTAAGCCATACCAGTCAGCAGGGACAGCAGGCTGCCGACGAACATGCCGAGGCAGCCCTCCAGGCTCTTCCACTCGAAGACCCTGAACCTGTGTCCACCATACTTGGTGCCTATGAGGGCGGCGACGCTGTCCCCGTAGGCCATGGGAAGTATCCCGGCGGCGACTATGTACGGCCTCGTCCCGTAGAGGAGTGCCAATGCGCTGTAGCTCACCGCGTAGAGTATGAGGCCTGCGCCGTGTCCCTCCTCGGTGATGTCGCTGAGGCTCCTCATCCTCATGGCGAAGCCGGGCCAAGGCGAGTAGGGGGAGACGAGATACGTCACCGCTATGAAGGGGCTGGCCACGAGGAACGGGAACAAGCTCTCCGTGAAGTAGGGCATGACGAAAGGCAGGTTTCCAATCATGGCGTGCAGGAACTTCCTGCCGGCGCCCCTAGGGACGGAGGGGTAGCCGCCCAGCCTCCCTACCACGACTATGAGTGCGACTATGTAGCCGTAGCAGACGAGCATCACCGGGAGGTTAGCCCATAAGTCCATCGATTCCACGGGAGTAGGTGTGACCGGATTTAAAGTGTGAGGCTAGAACGCGGCGTCCCGCTGCTCGGGTACCAGGTTCGGCGGCCGCCTTCCCTCCAGGTACGCCCTGATGTTGGCGACGGCCGTCTCCGCCATCTTCCTCCTGGTCTCCCAGGTGGCGGAGGCGCAGTGAGGCGTCACCACCACGTTGTCCAGCCCCAGCAGGGGACTGTCCAACGGCGTGGGCTCCTCCTCGAAGACATCCAGAGCCGCCCCCCGTATCTGACCCCTCTTGAGAGCCTCGGCGAGGGCCTTCTCGTCGATGACCGGCCCCCTGGACGTGTTAACCAACACGGCGGAGGGCTTCATCCTACCGAGCTCCTCGGCCCCTATCATCCCCCGCGTCAACGGCGTCAGGGGCACGTGGACCGTGAGTATGTCGCTTGTGCGTAGCAGTGTATCGAAATCTACCCTCTTCACGCCGTACCTCTCCTCTAGGCTTGGTTTCTCAACCAAGTCGTGGTATATGGTCTCGACGTCGAAGCCTTGGCTGCGTTTGAGGACCTCTGAGCCGATGCGGCCCAGGCCCAGTATCCCGAGGACCTTGCCTTCCATGTCCCAGCCGAAGGGCAGCCTCCTCTCCCTCTTGGCCCACGCCGTCCTGGTGTAGGTGTCGGCCTCAGGTATCCTTCTCATGAACCCCAGTATCAGGGCCCAGGTGTGGTC
>CAYPNN010000252.1:0-1591 GCA_964412065.1 uncultured Candidatus Bathyarchaeia archaeon | reverse complement strand
GCCCGACAACACGTCTGGCGTGTGGGTCGCGTACACTTTTCTGGCGGTGCATGCCTCCACGTCCACGTTGTCGTAGCCGACGCCGAAGCGGGCCGCGATACCAAGCTTGGGCGCCTTCGCGAGGAACTCGTCGTCTATCTTCTCTCCGCCGACGAGAAGCGCTGACGCCTCCTTGAGGTCGCTGTAGTCTCCTGAGATGTACCTCACGTCGGCTACGTCCTTGAGGGTGCCCGATACGTCCTCAGGGACGTTCAGCTTGTCGGAGCTGATCAGTACCTTTTGCTTCATGCGTGATCCATGGGTGACTGGGTTTAAAAGCTTAAAATCGCCAACCGAAATGCGCCTCGGGGTGGTTTTTGCCTCATCACCTACCTTAAATATTCAAAACAGAGTAAAAAATGGGAGTGGATCACATGCCTTACTGCCCACACTGTGGGAGGGAAGTGCCGGAGGACGCCAAGTACTGTGAGAGCTGCGGCGAGGCGATAATCTCAAACTTGGAGCAGTCGAAGGAGAAAGAGTTAATTGAGCACATCAAAACGGGGATAGGCTTCACTTTCTCCCACCCCATGGTGTTCCTGCCCGAGGCGTTAGCCGGGCTGTGGAACACCGGGATGACGTGGGGCTTCGGGGCGATCTTAGACCTGTTCGACATGGAGTCATGGTATGACCAATACTATCCTCAGATGGTGACCGCATCGAACCAGGTTAACGAGTATATGGATATTCCACCAGGGTTCTGGTCTTTTATGTTCGTCGTGCTGCTGCTGGGGATAGTGTGGGTGTCGGTCTCGGGGATGTTCACGTTTGCCTCGGTACACATGATCTGGAGCGGTTACAATCGCGAGGATATGAGCGCCGCCGGCTCTTTCAAATACGTTCTGGGCAGGTTCGGTAAGCTGTTCCTGGCGGCGTTGATGGGAAACCTGCTTGCGATCACAATCATCCTGATACCCGCGGTCCTCTTCATGTACGCTGTTATGGTCGTGGACGGAACGGGGATTCGGGACGGGCTGTCGAAGGGATTCAGCCTGAGCCTCAAGAGAATAGTCCCGTCGATAGCCCTGATAGTGCTATATTATGTGGCTAAGATGGCGTGCGGCTACATACCGTACGTGGGAGACATGGTGTTCGCCGTTCCAGCCACGGTAGTCACCGTCGTCTTCGTCGACCTGTACATAAGCTCAAAGTAGGCTACAGGGGGGACGGGGGCACCGTGCGTCGTGTGGACCGAACAGAAACGACACGACTCTACTGGTAACCATCCGCGGAGCCTGTGCATCTTGCGTTCGTCGCCGGCTCCGTGGTCCAGTGTAGCCGCTTTACTCCACCATGTCGTTGAGGCTAAGCCGTGCGAGGGTCTCATCCAGCGGAGCGCCTGTCTCAGGGTTCCAGCCCCTGAGCCCATAGTACCGCGTCAACGCCGCGTTCACCTCCTCTCTCTTGAACGGCGGCCCCGCCTCGGGTCCAGCCGTCGAAGGCTCCTCGTAGTAGGCGTCCGGCCAGTGGTCGTCCATGCGTCTGACACCCTCCCTTACCACGTACATCCTCATGAGGTTAAACACCCTCTCCCCCGTCTCCATGATGTCGG
>CAYPNN010000251.1:3122-3483 GCA_964412065.1 uncultured Candidatus Bathyarchaeia archaeon | reverse complement strand
TTGCCAGCCTCCACCGCCAGCTCCGTCGCGTCGAAAGACACCACGTTCCCCGAGAGACGCCCCAACGCCTCGATAAGCTGAGAGACGTCCGGGTAGGCGTCGGCGCCGATGTTCGCGTCCATGGACGGCACCGGGCGGGTATTGGTTATGATCAGCGTCTCCTCGTTGGCGTACTTCAAGGCCAGCCGCAGAGCCTCGTTAGGCTCCAGGCCCATGAGGACGTCAAGGGACCTGCTGGGGCATAGGGGGCCGTAGACATCGTCGCCGATCCTGACGTGGGAGTGCACCTTGCCTCCCCTCTGGGCGGCGCCGAAGGTCTCGCCGACCCTGACCCTGAAGCCCTGCTTGACCGCGGCCTCCG
>CAYPNN010000251.1:0-3112 GCA_964412065.1 uncultured Candidatus Bathyarchaeia archaeon | reverse complement strand
CGCGACTATGTGGCTCGCGAGGACGCTGCCCTGCCCGCCGACGCCTGTCACGATGAGGTTGAACTCCTTCAAGCCTTCCACGTTGGCTACCATCCTAGAATTCTCCCTCCCCGACCTTGTCGTGTGAACGGAACCTGCATACCTCCTCCTGGGCGCATAGACCGCACCCCACACATAGGAGGGGATCGATGAACGCCACGCCCTTCCCGCCGGCTGCGTTAGTCTTTGACTCGTCGAACCCGATGGCGGGGCACCCCAGCCAGAGGCACATCCTGCAGCCTGTGCAGCTATCGTTCACCACGTAGTGCGGCGCCTTCTGTCGTTGGCTACGGAGCTCACGGGACCTCTGTAAGGCGCACACTCTGCGTGGGACTACAACGGAGGGGCCGCCCTCGTGTTCCAGGGCCGTCTTCAACGCGTCTATGGTCTCCTTCAGGTTGTAGGGGTCGACGGTCTCGACGTGCTGGACGCCTAAGGCCCTGCATATATCCTCGATGGACGGCACGTATGCGTCCTCACCATGTATGTTCATCCCCGTCGAGGGGTTGGGCTGGTGGCCGGTCATGCAGGTCCATAGGTTGTCGAGAACGAGGATCAGCTGCTCCGCCTTGTTGTACACCGCGTTCGTGATGGGGGCGAGGTTGGTGTGGAAGAACGAGGAGTCGCCGAGGACGCTGACTATCTTGCCGTCACTGTAGCCGACGTGATACTGTCCTTGGCTGAGCCCCGTCTCGCTCCCCATGACGTAAAGCGTGTCCGTCATCTCGTAGGGGGTCGTTGCCCTCCACCTCTTGGACTCGTCGGTGTCCTTCGCGTCGATGGGTGCCGCGGCGATACCGTATCCACTCATCTCGTAGCACCCTATGCCCGTGTTTATGATGTTCACCTTGTCCGCCGGCAGGGCCGTCTTGAGCGCCCAGAAGCTGCCGATGTGGGGGCAGCCGGCGCACCAGGAAGAGCTACGCGCACACACGAGCTCAGACAACTCCTCCCTCACTTCAGAGTCTTCCCCAGACGGAGGCGGTTCAGCATCGAGGAACCCCGCCAGCACTGACGTCACCTTATCCGGGTCTAGTTCATCAACAGGGGGCATGACGCCGTCAGAGAGACGGCCGAGCACCTTGACGTTTTTCCCCAAGCGGTTAACGTGTTGGTGTAGCTGCCGCTCGATGAGGGCTTCACCCTCCTCTACGCAGAGAACGGTGTCAACCTTATCGAGGAAGCTCTTCACCATCTTCTCAGGGAGGGGGTAGGGTATCCCAAGTGTCAGCAGGTGTACGCTGTCCCGCCTCCCCAGCCTGTTCAACGCTTCCTGAACATAGTTTGACGCCATGCCCGACGTCACAACGCCTAGTCTGGAGCCGTTCTCTGCCTCGTGATGTTTGTTGAAACTGGTGTTCTCTACAAAGTCCCGCGCCTTCTTCATCTGCCCCTTCTGCCAGCGATGCTTCTCGATGGGGCCCGGGGGGCCGTACACGTTCCACCTGTAAGGGATCTTCCAGTGCTTGTCGAAGACTATCTCGTTACGTTTCCTCTGTATCTCGCCTAGGCAGACGTCTCCTGAGGCGTGGCTCAGCCTGGTGCAGCTCCTCAACATGACGGGCAGCTCCAGCGTCTCCGAGAGAGCGAACGCGTCCCGGGTCATGTCCTTGGCGGATTGCTGGTCCCAAGGCTCGAGGACGGGCAGCTCCGCCCAGAGCCCGGCGAACCGCGAGTCCTGCTCGTTGGAGCTGTACCACGCCCCGGGGTCGTCCGCGACTACTACCACGAGGCCTCCGCGGACGCCGGTGTAGGGCAGCGTCATAAGCATGTCCATCACCACGTTGAGCCCGGCGCCCTTGCACGCGAACAGCGCTCTCCCACCGACTATCGCGGCGCCCGCCGCGACCTCGAAAGCCACGACCTCGTTGGTGGACCACTCGGCGTGGAAGCCCAGCTCCTTCGCCGCGTCCGCGATGTATGGCATTATCTCCGATGAAGGGGTCCCAGGGTAGGCGGCTCCGAGCTGGATGCCTGCCTCGACGGCGCCCCTAGCTATCGCCTCGTTTCCCAGCATGAGCACTCTCTTACCGGGCTCGTCTTCAATCACCGACATTTCACTTGCCTCCTAGATCATCCCTGTTCAGACGATACCTGTTCAGGTACCCCAGGGCCGTTATGGCCCTCTCGGGGGTCTGGAAGACCGGGACGCCGCTTCTTTGGAGAGCGTCAACCTCGACCTTCTGGACGTCTGCTCCACCCAGGTAGTTCACCACCACGGGGACTCCTTTCTCCCGGGCCTTCTCCACGGCTTCTCCCAGGAGCTCGACGGTGTCTGGTATCGGGTCACCGAAGACCACGAGGACCATGTCCGCCTCGCCGCTATCCAGTGCAACCTCCAAAGCGTCCCTGTACATCTTAGGCTCGGTGAGAGCGTTCCCGGTCAGGTCGAGCGGGTTCCTCAGTATGCAGAAATCAGGTAGAACAGCCTTGAGCCGGTCCACGGTGTCCCTAGAAAGCGTGCGCAGAGTCAGCCCTGCCTTCTCTGAGGCGTCTGAGGACAGGATGCCCGCGCCCCCTGAGCTCGTCACCACAAGCAGGTCAGGGCCCCTCGGCACAGGTAACATCGAGAAGGCCTTCGCGGCGTCGAGGAGCTTCTCCAGGCTCCCGACGCAGAATCCTCCACTCTGGGAGACGGCTGCCTCGAAGACCTCGCTGCTGCCGGCCAGTGAGCCCGTGTGGGCTAGTACCGCCTTTCTGCCCGCCTCCGTCTTGCCGCCCTTCAATATGATGACTGGTTTACCGGCAGAGGCGCCCCGGACCGACTTCATCAGCTTCCTGCCCTCGTCTGTTCCCTCGGTGTAGACCGCAATGACACGTGTGCCCTCGTCTCTGCCTAGCCAAGAGATCAGGTCAGCCTCGTCGACGTCTGACTTGTTACCCAGGGCGACGGACTTGCTGTAGCCGAGATGGTTATCGACGAGGAAAGACGGGACCTCGAGGGCGATGGACCCGCTCTGCGAGATCACGGCGACGTCGCCCACCTGCGATATCAGAGGCCACGTCGCACAGAAACCTGAGACCGGGTTGCTGACGCCCTGACAGTTGGGGCCGACGACTCTGGTGGGCCAGG
>CAYPNN010000250.1:0-3487 GCA_964412065.1 uncultured Candidatus Bathyarchaeia archaeon | reverse complement strand
TCCCGACGGCGTAAGCCACCGTCACCGCCATGAAGACGCCGTTCCTGAAGGGCACTATTATGGGGTCGCTGAACTCCTCGGTGACCTCCATGCCCTCGTCGACGAGGCTCGTCACCCCCTCGTATATCTCGGAGAGGCTGGACAGGTCGATCACCTTGTGGTGGGCGCCGAGGGCCTCCGCGATCTCTTTCGCCCTCATGATCTCTATCTTCGCCTTCTGGCCGTAGTCGAACGTGACCGCGTGGACCTCGAAGCCCTGGCTCTTAGCCCAGTAGGCCGCAGTGACCGAGTCCGGGCCGCCGCTGAGAATGACTACGCACTTCACTCCTCCCACCACCTGTACCTCCTCTCGATGAGCCTAAAAACGGTTGACCCAAGGGCGTTGATGACCTGCTCGCTAACCAGCAGCCCCGGGAGAGTCGCCACCACCGGCAGGTTGAATAGCTGGCTAAGCATCCACGCCACGCTCACTGGGATAATAACGGCTATCACCGCCCCGCAGCTGTAGTAGCTGCCGCCGAGCCTCTTCGCAGCCTCGTACCCTGCGAGCCCGGCGACGAGGCTCATCACCGGCATGAATATAATCTCGTATATCCCCGCGAAGGGGCTGAACAGGTTCGCCACGACGGTACCCAGCGCGTAGCCGACCGCGAGCTCCCTCTTCCGGGCTATCGCCGGCCTCAGCACGCCTGCGACCCTGAACTGCACCGCGTAGAAAGATAACGGCGCGAAGAAAACTACCATCGCGGCGTAGAGCGCCGCGTATACACCGATTAAAGCTATGTCTCTGTTTTCCATTTATCTACCTCCTTGCTCCGGGATTTCTAGGGCGGAACGGGTAGGAGGCCCCACTCACCCGCCGACTAGGGGAACCGGTGCAAACGATTTAACCTTTTCCACACCTGGCTTCAATGGTCAAGCATTGTCCGTCCCCAAGTCATACACTGAATCGGTTATCTGCCTGAAACGGGAGGCGGGTACAACGTGGTTTAGGGGTACGGGTTGCACATTTGCCATGTCGCCCTCTAAACCCCGCCCCTAATCAAAGTGTCTCTGGGCTATCTCCCGGTGAGGAGCAGAATCCTGCCCTTTATCTCCATGACCCTTCGGTCGATGACCCTCTCGAACTCCTCCATCTCCTGGAGGCTGATGGGCTCCCTGTTGTGCATCTTGTAGTTGATGAAGTAGCTGAACGCCTCGGAGTATATCTTGCCGAACATGGCGCTCTCCGCGGACTCGATTATACCTAGTTCCTCGAACCGCCTGAACGTGTTGTGGCTGAGCTCGAGCCTCCTGTCCGAGAGCTCGTCGTCTATGGCCTGCTCGACCACCCCGCGCGCGACTGCCTCCATCCGCGTTCCTCAGAAACCCCGGTTTTTCCCTTAAAAACTATTGAGGAAACGTATACCCTACCGTTGAAACAGGGGACTCCTCGTTACCGTGGCTCGGTAGCAGAGATACAGAGCCCTATACCTGAACCCATGGTCAATATATGTTGTATAAAACCGTCAAAAAGCCGGTTGACAAAAGGCGAATGCCCATGGTGAAACACTCTTTAAGCCTGTGGGTGGAACCCATAGGCAACGAGATGCGCCCAAGTTTCCCGTTCGACTACCACGTCCACGAGAGCCACAGCAGAGACGCCCCAGGCGCCACCCTCCCAGCCATCATCCATGAAGCCGAGGAACGGGGGATAAGGGAGATCGCGTTAACCAGCCACCTCATCGTCTCCGGGCCGGACGTGTACCTCGGCGTCCAGATGGATGAACTCGACGAGTACTTCCAAGGCATAGAGAAAGCGCAGGAAGACACCGGCGTCGTCCTACGAGCCGGCCTGGAGGTCGACTACTTCCCCGGCGAGGAGAAACGGCTCGGAAAGATCATTGACGAGCACCCTCTCGACTATAGCCTCGGGAGCGTCCACTACGTCAACGGCGTCGACGTAGGGTCACGCGTACAGGCTCGTAGCTTCTTCGAGTGTAGGCCGCTGCATGAGGCGGCGGACGAGTACTTCACGGTCTGGAGGATGGCGGCGGAGAGCGGGCTCTTCGACGTCCTCGCGCACCCCGACTACTGGAGAAAGTTCCTTCACACGGCGCGGAGCGAGCCAGCCGCCTTCGAGGAGTATGGGTCAGTCTACCTGGAGGCCCTCCGGGCGCTCGCTAGGGAGCGTGTGGGCCTGGAGGTGAACACCTCGTCGACCAAGGTCGGGCTCACGGATTTCTACCCCGTGCAGGGTTTCCTGCGGGCAGCTTACGAATCAGGGGTCACGACCGTCACGGTCGGGAGCGACGCCCACAGCCCCTCGGCGCTCGGCCACCGCCTCGACGAAGCCGCCGCCAACCTTAGACGGGCGGGCTTCAGATCAGTCTCGACGTTCAAGGGGCGCAGAGACCAGAGGCATCGGATAGACCAGCTTAGCCCCAGAGCTCAACAGCCATGAACCCCAGTATCTCTGGATCACTTTGCCGCATAGACTGAGCGAGATGATCGAGGGCTTCGACCTCGTGTCCTACCACGCCGGGGTCAACACGGCTTTAGCCGAGGTGGTGGGCGCCGGCTGCAAACGGCTAGCGTTGAGCTCACCGTACGACCAGGGTCTGGCTGAGAAGATGATGGAGCCCCAGCGGGTCGCGGCGGAGACCTACGGAGTGGAGCTCAAGGTGGAGACCGATCTCCTGAAATCGAAGCTGTTCCCCGAGGACGTAGCCGAGGGCAAGACCGTGATAACGATAGCACAGAGCAGGGAGGCGCTGGACGAGTACATGAGACTCAAGGACGTGAAGAGCGAGAGCGCAGCCAGGGGACACCCGGAGGAGATGGAGCTCGACGTCGCCAGAGCCTTCGGACGCCTACAGAGCTACAGCGAGGAGAAGATAGAGGCGCTCATAGAGAAAAACGGCTAGGGGCTCGGCCTGACGCCTAGGGTGAGGTCGATGTCG
Source organism: uncultured Candidatus Bathyarchaeia archaeon (assembly GCA_964412065.1). Classification (GTDB taxonomy): domain Archaea; phylum Thermoproteota; class Bathyarchaeia; order TCS64; family TCS64; genus RBG-16-57-9. The sequence goes on along the minus strand of CAYPNN010000250.1, from coordinate 545 downwards.
ACGATGTCACTGTCCCGTATTACGGTCAGCGTGAGGACGTCGCCCGGCTTCTTGTATCTGGACACGTAGAATATGAGGTCGTAGAAGCTGTTCATCGTCTTGTCGTCGGCGCCGATTATGACGTCGCCGCCTACGGTTAAAAGCGTCCCGTCTATGGTTGTCTGTGTGTCCCCTCCCCGGAGCCCCGAGCCCTCAGCTGGGCCGCCCTCAGTCAGCTCTATTACGAGCGTTCCCCTCGTGTCGCTGTCGAGGCCCATGGCCTCGGCAACATCCGACGTCATCTCCCTGCCCACTATGCCTATCCAGGGGTGCTGGTACGTGCCGGTCTCTATGAGGCTGTCGATCTCGCGTTGAATGGTGTCGCTGGGGACGGCGAAGCCTATGCCGCTGAACTGCCCGGTGTCGCTCAGTATCCAAGTGTTTATCCCGATGACCTCCCCCCGCAGGTTAAGAAGCGGGCCGCCGCTGTTACCGGGGTTTATCGCGGCGTCCGTCTGGATTACGTCGACGATCACGTAGTTGCCCGGTGCGGAGGCCTGTCTACC
>CAYPNN010000249.1:1936-3492 GCA_964412065.1 uncultured Candidatus Bathyarchaeia archaeon | reverse complement strand
CTATCAACCTGTCTAACAGTGTACGTGTCGCCTCAACGTTTTCTTCCCGGTTTCCGGTCTTGTAGGCCCCGTAGAACAACTCGAAGGCGTTTAGCGTCGAGGTTGAGAGTAACACGCCCCTCGCTTCCAGTTGATTAATTATATGGGTTGCTTCCTCGCCTCCCCTTAGGAGCCCCACCAAGACATCGGTGTCTATCAGTATCTCCATCTCTGCCAGCCCTTCTCGAGGCTCTCCCTTATCTCAACGATCTCCTCTTCCGATACATCCCACGTCCCCGCGAGATCGCTTATCCTGTTGTTACCCGGGATATCCCGAGCCAGGTATCTTATGGCATCGTTGATACTCACGGGGCGCTTCAGTTTAGACTGGAGTTCTCCTGCGTACTCGGACAGTTTCCGGTATGTTTCATCGTCCACCCTAACGGTCTTACTCATGTAACTTCATGTAATATGTGACAATGTAACAGATAAACCATTCTGATAGTTAACTAACTTCCTGCATGTCTTCGAAACCACGTCTTAATCTGGCTCCTTCGACCAGAAATAGTAGAAAAGTATAAATCGCATCATTTTATACCAAAACACGTGGCTACGTCCGTCAAGATCAGCAGGGAGTACAAGGAAAAGCTGGATCGGCTGCAGGCCCGGCTCTACCTCGTCACAGGGAAGAAGCTCTCCCTTCAGGAGCTCCTCGAGATGCTCGTCTCACTCGGCTCCGACCGGGAGGAGATCGTCGCGGAGATGGCTCAAGGCGCAGCCGGCATCCTCGATCCCGATGACGTGAAAGCCATACTCGACAGCCCAGTGGATTGGGGCTACGAGTCAGGCGAGGAAAAAATCGATGAGATCCTCTACGGAGCATAGCGTCACGAGCGTCTTCCTGGACACGGGTTTCTTCGTCGCCTTCCACAACGCCAGGGACGTGAACCATCAGAGTGCCGTGGAGACGATGGAGAAGCTGCTCAAGGGAGAATATGGCCCGGTCTTCACCTCCGACTACGTCTTCGACGAGGCCGTGACAGTCGCCCTGAAGAGGACAGGGAGACACGCCCTGGCCGTCGATCTGGGTAGACTGATTCTGGGAGTAGATCGCCCGAAGTTCGTCACGGTACTACCCATAGAAAAAGAAGTCTTCGAGAACAGTTGGAGCATCTTCATGAGCCACTCTGAACGTGGCCTCAGCTTCACCGACTGTGCTTCCATCGCGTTGGTGAGAAGACTGGGGATCGGAGGCATGATAAGCTTCGACGGGGGCTTCGACGGGATCCTAAACAGGATGAACTGAAAGACCATTGAAGAACGTCGAGAACATGTTGATCACACTAATTTAACGAGCGTCATGTAGTCCATCCCGGCTACGCTATGTATCTTCACCTCGCACGAGGTCCCTGAACTCATCAGATCGCCGCCGATCCAGACGTAGATGGTCGTCCCCTCCCCACTCTTCAGCGTCAAGCCGTCCGACGGTACGCTCGTCCCCGTCGACGAGGCAGTGGACAGGCTTCCCCCGCTGGACACCCCGTAATCGTTCACCGGCACGCCGTTCACGAATACGT
>CAYPNN010000249.1:0-1926 GCA_964412065.1 uncultured Candidatus Bathyarchaeia archaeon | reverse complement strand
AAGGTGGAAGCCTCGGAGCCCGTGTTCCTTACGCCCAGCACTATCCTCCAGCGGGCGTTCGTGACGTTGGTCTCCAACGAGTTGTAAGCCGTCGTGATCTCTATCGTCTCGAACATGGTGTTCTGGGTGGAGACCGCCACCAACCAGTAGCTCACCCCCACGGACATCATGATGGCGACCGCCACGAGGATGGTGTTGGTGACGGCGGGGCTCACCGCCCTCCTACGTCTCGGCGTCATGGACATTCCTTTCTGATGACATGTGAAAGAATTATGGATTGAGAATCTATTTCGTGTCTATCTTCATGCCCGCCAGCGCGCGGGCGCGCAGACCCTCGCTTGCCTCCCTCCACCTCAAACCTCCAGCCGCCCCCTCGAAATCCGTGAGGCTTAGACCATGCTGACCGAGATACTTGCGCACGCGAGGGAAAGCATCCTGTGAATGCTTACATGGTAGGGCGCACGCGCATCGAGGTCATCTGGACATCAAACATCGTTCATTAAGATCAAAGTTACCGAGAAGCGAGGATAAAATCTTCTGTTTATAAAGTGAGGATCCCTTGATTGGAAAGACTGAGGATATAATCAGGGATTTGGTTAACCCCCATAGAAATATGGGTTGCTCCTTGATAAAAGGGCGTCATGAGGATTTTAAGCCGTATTTTCCCCAGCTGACGATGTCGTCCAGGCTCTTCCTCTCCTTAGGCGACGGCGTCTCATCGGGCACCCCCACGGGCACCACCGCGACGACCTTGAAGTTATCCGGGATACCCAGCAGGCCCCTAATCATCTCCTCCCTACCCGTCTGCCCCATCCAGCACGTCCCGAGACCCAGGTTCGTCGCCGCCAACACGATGTGCTCGAGCGCTATCCCGAGGTCGTTGAGACACCACCCCGGGGACGCTGCTTGATCCGCTAGACCGACGATCATCACCGGGGCCTTGGCCGCCCACTCCGATTTAGCAAGCTTCCTGATGGTCTCCCTGTCCTCGACGACTACGAAGTGCCACGGCTGCCTGTGGCCAGCCGAGGGTGCGGCCCTGGCAGCCTCAAGGATCTTCAATATCTTCTCCCTCGGTACCGGGGTGCTTTTGTATCTACGGATGCTTCTCCTCTTCTCTATGACTTCCTCAAACTTCAACTCGTTCACCATGATGAGACATGCAGGGACGATATAAAGAGAATCTTATAGGCGAATGCAACGACGTGTGCACTGGAAACCTATTTTATTCTTAGGTATGATGGGGTTTAAGCCCTGAGAATTGGTAATACATCTGGGGTTTTTATGAGGCCGAGTGCCAGCCGCACCCCGCCAAGTGATACAGTAATTCACCGAATATCACCATAGGATTCGTTTAACTTCCTCGGTTAAATCCCTCGCTCCTTAATTTGCCTCGACGCTCCGCCTCGACGAACACAGGTTTTTTCGCCCCTACCCTCTTACACTTCAGCTTCTCTGCTTCAGCTTCTCTAGGAGATCCATCTCGTGAAGCCTTCGGGGGATAGGCTTCAGGAGGGTTCTTGATATCAACTTTGATATTAGTATTTAAATCAACATTGGTGGTGGTGCCCCAGTAGTAGGCGCCGCCCAGAGGTTTCAATCCTTGTTTTAATGGACCTTCCTCTCGAACACCACACCAAAACAAGAAAAATCCTCTAAAAAGAAAAGGTTTCAATCCTTGTTTTAATGGACCTTCCTCTCGAACCTCCTAGTTTCGCCTAGTCGCGTCGCGGTCTTGCGGGTTTCAATCCTTGTTTTAATGGACCTTCCTCTCGAACATGCCTCCTTTTATCATGTTGTTGGATTATCTCTAGGTTTCAATCCTTGTTTTAATGGATCTCGCTCTCGAACAAGATTAATGGTTTCTAGGGGACTCTTACTAGCTTTGTTTCAATCCTTGTTTTAATGGATCTCGCTCTCGAACAT
>CAYPNN010000248.1:443-3497 GCA_964412065.1 uncultured Candidatus Bathyarchaeia archaeon | reverse complement strand
CCCTCAGGAGATGGGGGACTTTGGTATACTGGTCTACGCAGGCATGGAGAAGAGGAGGGCGCTGTCGCTCAACTTTCTGGCGGCCATCAGCGTGATAATCGGCGGCGCCTTCGGCTCCCTGTTCATTGCCTCGGTCGAGGAGCTCGGCGGCTGGATGGTGGCGTTCAGCGCAGGCGCGTTCCTCTTCCTCTCCGCGAGCGAACTGATACCGGAGATGCTTAAGGAGGACGACAGGGGGAGGTCGGTCGTACAGCTGGCGATCCTGGTGCTTGGGATGCTGACCATATACAGCCTGGGCATAGTGTTTCCCCACGAGTGACCAAGACATCTAAATCCGTGTCCACGGTATGAGTAGCGATGAAGATAGTCAAGCCGGATGAGATGGGGCTCAAAGAGGCCGCAGCCACCATGCTGGCTGGTGGAGTCATAGTGTACCCCACGGAGACCTTCTACGGGCTGGGCTGCCTACCCAGCGACCCCGACGCCTCGAAGCGCATCTGCGCCATCAAGGGCAGAGCCGACAAGGCGCTGCCCCTCATATGCGGGAGCGTCGAGGCGGCTAGACGCGTCGTGGAGTTCAACGCGGCAGCCGAGGTGCTGGCCCAAAGGTTCTGGCCGGGCCCCCTCACCCTTGTGCTGCCGAGCAAGATCAACTACCCCATGTGGGTCACCCACGGCAAGAAGACGCTGGCTGTCAGGGTGTCGAGCCACGATGTGGCTAGGAGGCTCGCCTCGATGAGCGGCGGCGTGATAGTCAGCACCAGCGCCAACAAGTCGGGTGAGGAGCCGCCGAGGACGGCGAGGGAAGCCGTCGACCAGATCGGCAGAGAGGTGGACATCGTGGTGGACGGCGGCGTGACCACGGGCGGAAAGCCCTCAACCATCCTGGACCTGACGAGCGACGAGCTCTGGATACTGAGGAGCGGCCCAGTGACCGGCGAGCAGATAGTGAAGGCCCTGAAGGGCTAGAGCTTCCAGCCCTTCTCCACTAGGAGTGCGATGTTCCGCCTCTCGGGGGCGCCCACCGCCCTCGCCACTGGCTCGCACTTGGTCCTGAAGAGGTACATCAGCGGGCAGGGAGCCGGGGTCTCCGTCAGGGTCTCCCAGTTTGCCATCCCCTTGGCTATGATCAAATCGGCGGAGTAGAAGCGCTCCAGGAACCAGTCCGGGCTCTCGTCGAGCCTGACCCCAATGGCGTCTGTCCCCGTCGTGATTACCTCGTCGGCCGCCTCCGTCATACCGACCTCCTCCGCGTCCCTCATGACGGCGTCGTTGAGGCTGGGGCCGCCCTTGACGGCGACGGCGACATGGGCGCCCAGCCTCCTCAGCTCCTCGACAACGAGGGTGTCGAAGGCTATCTCCCCGGCGTTGTCCGTGAAGAACAGCAGCCCTGTCCCCTTCACTATACGCTTCTTCAGTTCGTCGATGTCATCGATGTAGAAGCCCTCGTCCAGGAGCCCCATGGCGGCGTCTATGTCGCTGTCGTTCCCCGGGACGTCGTAGTCGACCACGTTCCCGAGGCAGCTTATCAGGCAGGCGGCCTTGAGCCGCTCAGTCTCAGGCTTATCCTTGACGTATTCTCGGAGCCCCGGAAGCAGCTCCAGTGCGCGCCTGTTGGCCTCTCTCTTCAACCCCAGGTAAGGGTCCTCGCACCCCGTGACCCGCGCGATGACCCTCCCCCGCTCCGCCCCTATCACGCTGGGCACGGCGTCAGGCCCGAACTGGTCGCCCATGAGCCTGAGGAGCTCATCCATGGCCCTGAGGCGGGTCTCCTCGTCGTCGGTGCTCATGTTTATCATCTTGTAGCCTCTGTGGAGGAGACAGTAGCCGCACCTGGAACCGACCTTCAAAGCTATCACACGGCAACTGTACAGGTAATATAAAAAACATGTCCACGTGAATATTGGGCGATGAAGTACAACCTACTGGCGACAACGGACCAGCTGGGCCTGAGCCAGGCCAGCAGCGAGCTGTGGATGAACCTCCGAGCGATAGGGGACGAGAGACCCAGGGTGGACAGGTCGAGGATCAAGGGCCTCATCGTTGCCTACACAAGCCTCGACGCCATCGAGGCCGTGCGCCTCCTGAGGCGGCACATGGGGGAGGAGCCGGACAGGTACAGGGCCGTCTACAGGGTGATGCCCATACTGGCCTGGGTGAAGACGGATGTGGAGGAGATCGCCGCCGAGGCCAGGCGGCAGGCGGCGAGGATAGGCGCCGGGGAGAGCTTCAGGGTGACCCTGGAGAAGAGGAGGACCCGGCTGCGGAGCCTGGAGGTCATCGAGCCGGTGGCCGAGGTCATCGACAACCCCGTGGACCTTGAGGACCCTGACTGGGTGGTGCTCGTGGAGATACTAGGGAACGAGACGGGGGTATCTGTGATAAAGCCGTATGACACGCTGAACGTCCAGAAGGAGAGGCACAGGCTATCTACGGAGAGGGAGAAGGGCGCCCTTCTCGACGATGAGGCTGGTTAACGCCTCGTATGGATCGCCTCCCACGGTCGCCAGTGCCTCGTCGCCCACCTCGAACACTTCCTTCAGTCTCTCGAATTTCTCCGGGGTAACGTCTAGGACCCCGTCGTCAGGCGAGCCCAGGTGTTCAGCGATCTCGGCGGCGAGGCTCTCGGCCTCCGAAGGGTCTTCGGAGATGACGAGCACAGCCACGTTCTTCACCTGCGGGTTCAGGCCCATCATGGTGAATGCCTTGGATATCTGGTCCTGGCAGGAAGCGTAGAGCATGGACTCCACCTCCACGCTGTTGGAGACGGCTGAGCCTCGCTGGGTGGCGTGGACGGCGTTCACCGCCGCGTGGAACAGGTGCCTCCACCCGGCCACCATCTCGGCGTCGAAGAGCTGGAACGCCGCGTCACCGGCGAGCCGCCTGACCTCTTCGAGCGTCACATCCACGTCCCCCGCCTCGACGCCGCGGGCGCCCGCGACGGCGACGTGGAGAGCCGCTTCCGTTAACCGGCGCGTCCTTACCATAGTTTCACCGTTTCAGGGCGGCCGCCACCTCGGCCATCGCCTCACCTGGCGCAATGCCCTCCGGCGC
>CAYPNN010000248.1:0-433 GCA_964412065.1 uncultured Candidatus Bathyarchaeia archaeon | reverse complement strand
ACCCTCCTCCCGACCCCCGCGGCGTAGCTTAGGCCTATCCCGTCGTCGCCCACCCGCCTCCAGCCGGCGTCGCCCTGTAGGCTCGCCGTGCCGTACAGGGCCTCGGTGAGGGGGTCGCCGCAGCCACCCACCGCTATCATGCCGTGGGTGAGGCCGAAGTGGACTATGGACTCGGCTACCCGCTCGGCGCCGCCGTGCCTCAGCCCGGCCACCGCCACGGCCGAGACCACCTTATCCCTGAGCCTGTGGCCGTCCATCTTGAGGCTCCTGCTCCTGTCCATGACGTTCTTCAGGAGGCCGGGGACGGCGCCGAAGTAGCTGGGGGAGGCGAACACCACGCCGTCCGCCGAGAGCAGCGCCTCCTTGACGACACCCATGTCGTCCTCGTCGTCGAGGGGGCAGCGCTTCTCCCTGACGCAGGTGTTGCACCCGA
>CAYPNN010000247.1:0-3498 GCA_964412065.1 uncultured Candidatus Bathyarchaeia archaeon | reverse complement strand
GCGATAGGCTATGTGGCCAAGCCCGGGGCTCCCGCGGGGGAGACGGTTCCTAAGGAGGACTACGACGCGCTGCAGGCGCAGCTGTCTGATGCGCAGGCGCAGATCTCTGAGCTGAGCAAGCCCCCAAAGGTGGGGCTTGTGCTGGCGACAGGCGGCCTGGGTGACAAGTCCTTCAACGACATAAGCTACGCGGGCTGCGTTAGGGCTCAAGAGGAGCTTGGCGTGGAGTTCGACTATGTCGAGCCCACGGCCATCGCCGAATACGAGGGATACCAGAGAGACTTCGCCATGAGCGGCGAGTACATGCTCATCATATGCATCGGGTTCGACCAGGCCGCCGCCTTGGCGACGGTCGCGGCGGAGTACCCAGACCAGAACTTCGCCATAGTGGACATGGTTGTCGACGTCCCTAACGTGGCGAGCCTGACTTTCGCCGCCAACGAGGGCAGCTTCCTCCTAGGCGTCGTGGCTGGTATGACCACCGAGACAGGGAAGGTGGGCTTCGTCGGAGGCATGGACATCCCCCTCATCAGGGACTTCTTCGAAGGATACGAGGCCGGCGCGCTCTGGGCAAACCCGGAGGTGGAGGTGCTTGAGCCCGTGTTCGTCGGCGACTGGGGTGACCTAACCAAGGGCAAGGAGCTGGCGACGAGCCTCATCGAGGCTGGCGCAGACGGCGTCTTCGCGGCTGCTGGCGGCAGCGGGCTGGGAGCCCTGGAGGCGTGCGACGAGCTGGACGTCACAGGGTACGGCGTCGACGCGTGTCAGTGCTACCTCAACGACAACATGCTGGCGTCAATGACCAAGCGCGTGGACAACGCAGTCTACAAGATGATCCTCGATGCGCGGGTAGGCATGTTCCAGGCCGGCTTCTACGGCGGAGGCCTAGCCGACGGGTGGGTAGGCATGTGTCGTCTACCCGACGAGGAGGCGCTCTGGGAGGAGACCTTCGACTTCACCCACCCCGAGATATCGGAGGACATCCTGAACAAGGTCATCGAAGCCAAGAACAAGATCATCGCCGGAGACATCGTGGTGCCGACAGGATACGACTAAGGAAAACCCTTTAACCCCTATAATCTCACCTTTTTTTCGTTTCAAATGACCTCAGCCATCCAGATGGTGGGCGTCACCAAGACTTTTCCCGGCGTGACGGCTAACGACGACATCGACTTCTCCGTTGATAAGGCCGAGATCCATGGGTTGCTGGGGGAAAACGGGGCCGGGAAATCCGTTCTCATGAGCATACTCTACGGTCTCTACAAGCCGGACAGCGGTGAGATCCTGGTAAACGGAGAGAAGGCGGAGATCTCTGGGCCCTCAGACGCCATGAGGCTCGGCATAGGGATGGTCCACCAGCACTTCATGCTTGTCCCCAGCCTCACGGTGGTGGAGAACGTCATCTTGGGGATGGAGCCCACCGTCAACGGGGTGATGCTGGACAAGGAGAGGATGCTCAGAGACGTGGCTGATTCATGCAAGAGGTATAAGCTGGACGTCGACGTCGAGGCCCCTATATACCAGCTGCCGGTGGGGGCGCAGCAGAGGGTGGAGATACTTAAGGCCCTCTACAGGGTGGCGGACGTCCTGATACTGGACGAGCCGACGTCTGTCCTCACCCCCGGGGAGACCGAGGAGCTGTTCAACGCAGTCAGGGAGCTTAAGGAAGACGGAAAGACCGTCATATTCATCAGCCACAAGCTGAGGGAGGTCCTCGCCATCTGCGACAGGATCACTGTGCTAAAGAGGGGAAAGGTCGTTGGCACGGTACTGACATCGGAGACTAGCGAGGGACAGCTGGCGGAGATGATGGTGGGCCGCAAGATCGTCCACGAGTTCACCAAAGAAGCCGAGTGCGGCCTCGAGCCAGTGCTGACGCTTGAGGGCCTAGAGTGCCAGAGCGACCGAGGGATCCCAGCGCTACGAGGACTAGACCTCGATCTATGCGGCTCAGAGATTCTCGGGGTGGCGGGGGTGGAGGGAAACGGGCAGACCGAGCTCGTCGAGGCGGTGATGGGGCTCAGGGAGTTAACAGGCGGCGCCGTCAAACTCGACGGCAGAGACATCACGGACACGCCGCCCAGAGCGAGGATACAGATGGGGGTGAGCCATATCCCCGAGGACAGATATAAACGCGCCATCGTCCCCGACTTCAGCGTCCTTGAGAACCTGATACTCGGCAGCCAGAGGGACAGGTTCACAAGGAACGGGGTCAGCATAGACTTCGCCGAGGCTACACGGTTCACAAGGGACGTTATCAGGGACTACCAGATAGCCACCCCCAGCCCCAAGACCCTAATAAGGTACCTGTCAGGGGGCAACCAGCAGCGCGTCGTCGTCGCCAGGGAGTTCAGCAGAGACCCAAAGGTAGTGATCGCGGCGCAGCCCACGAGGGGGCTGGACGTAGGCGCGACGGAGTACGTGCGCCGCAAACTTGTCGAGATGAGGGATCGGGGAGCCGGCGTTCTGCTCATCTCCGCGGACCTGGACGAGATCTGGGCGCTCAGCGACAGAATTGCGGTCATATACGAGGGGAGGATCGTCGCGGTCAAGGACATCGACGAGACGGATCAGCAGGAGATAGGTCTACTCATGGCGGGTGGCGGCTATGGGTGAGCGTGTAACGCAGACCTTCCGGCGTGTTTTCAGAGGAGGGGACGGCCTCCGAGGCCTAATGATCCAGTTGGCCGCGATCCTGATCGCGTTCATGGTTGGCGCCGCTGTGCTCGCCGTGACGGGGTACAGCCCGCTGGAAGCCTACGTCTCTATGGCGTCAGGGGCCTTCGGGAGCAGCTACGGCGTGGGCCAGACGCTGACTCAGGCCACACCCATAGTTTTCACGAGCATAGCGTTCCTAATCGGCTTGAAGGCGGGGCTGTTCAACATAGGCATCGAGGGGCAGTTCCTCATGGGGGCCATGGGGGCTGCCCTGGCAGGCATCTATCTGAGTGGGCTCCCCTGGGTGATCCATGTACCGTTGACCATCTTGGGCGGTATTGTAGCTGGGGCAATCTGGGCGCTTATACCCGCCGTGTTGAAGTCTCGTTTCGACGCCCACGAGGTCATCACCACCATGATGCTGAGCTACGTAGCCACTCACTTCACGAGCTACCTTGTGAACTACCCCTTCAAGGCGCCCGGGTGGGTGGCCCAGTCGGTGAAGATCAGCGGCTCGGCTGAGCTGCCGCGGATACTGCCGCCCACCCAGCTGAGCGCAGCCATTTTCATAGCGGTGATTGTCGCTGTGGTGAGCACGTACTTCCTCCAGAAGACCATCATCGGCTACGAGCTCCGCGCCACGGGCCTCAACCCTTCAGCCGCGGAGAACGCCGGCATCAGCATCGACAGGAGCATCCTAGTCTCCATGGCTCTGAGCGGCGCCGTGGCGGGGCTCGGCGGAGCCTGCGAGGTGATGGGCATCCACCGGAGGTTCATACAGGGCTTCAGCCCGGGCTACGGCTGGGACGGCCTAGCCGTGGCCCTCGTCGGGGGACTCAA
>CAYPNN010000246.1:0-3524 GCA_964412065.1 uncultured Candidatus Bathyarchaeia archaeon | reverse complement strand
CGTTGATGAAGGGGACTCAGACGTATTTGAAACCAAGAGGAGAACATAGGAAACCTTCATTACGAGATAAACCGAAGTCGATACTATGCCGGAAGACGAGACCATGCCGGGCTGGGTCTACAAGGGCAGGAGGCCCGCGACGGATAGGGAGTACTTCGAGAACATGACTAGGTGCATCTTCCAGGGCGGGCTGAACCGGCAGATGCTCGCCAACCAGTGGCCCAACTTCAGGGAGGCTTTCGACGGGTGCGACGTGGACAAGGTGGCCGCGTACGGGCCGGACGATGTGGCCAGGCTGCGGGGGAACGAGGGCATCATCAGGAACAGGCAGAAGATAGAGGCGACGATACGCAACGCCGAGGAGTTCAAGCGCATCGCGGCGGAGCACGGCGGCTTCCAGAGGTGGCTGGACAGCTTGGACAAGGGCAGCAACTACGACTACGTGGTGAAGAGGCTTAAGAGCAGGTTCAAACGGGTGGGCACCGGCACCGCCCACATATTCCTGTGGAGCGTCGGCGAGCCCATAGAGTACGACGAGAGCGTCCACAGCAGGCGGCCCAAGAAGATCGCGTAACCTCCCCCATATTATTTAGCCACGTCCCACGATGCAATACTGTTCCTTCAACCTGATGAGAGACAGGTATCAAGCCTATAGTGTATGTCTATCTAGGGCATATCCGGAAACCCCATCTATGCACCAGCTGTCATGGATCCCTGCCCGGGGGCGGTACACTCTTTTAGAAGGGGAAGGAGAAAAACCGCCTCCGAGCTCCTCCCGGTAAAAAGATATCTCATAAGGAGGACCCTCTCCCCCAATCTTACTGAGTATAAAGTGTCCTGACGCGTGGAAAAGAGAAAAAAAATGTCACTGCGGCTTGGTGAAGATGCGCCGGGCCTCTCCAATGAACTTCCTGATGGGCAGCTCCTGCGGGCACTGCTCCTCGCAGACTCCGCAGGATACGCACTGGTCCGCGTGGGCCTCCGGCCCTATCTTCTCCCAGTACCTCTCCTTGACCTCGTCGCTCTGGCCGCTCATGTAGTACTCGTTGTACATGCCGAGGATCTCCGGGATCTCGACGCCCTGGGGGCAGGGCATGCAGTACCTGCAGGCTGTGCACCCGACGAAGCCCAGCCTGTTGTAGGCGTCCTTCGCCTCATCTATGAGCTTCAGCTCATCGGCTGTCAGCGATCCTATCCCGCTGCGGCCAGCGTACTCCACGTTCTCCTCGACGTGCCTCATCTCGCTCATGCCGCTGAGGACTACGCTCACCTCGGGACGGTTCCACACCCACTGTAGGGCCCACTCCGCGGGCGTCCTTTTCCTCTCTGCCTTGTCCCACACCGCCTGGACGTCTTTGGGCGGCGTCACGGCGAGCTTGCCGCCCTTTATGGGCTCCATGACGACGACGGCGAGCCCCTTCTCTGCGGCGTACCGGAGCCCCTCTAGGCCTGCCTGGTACTCGGTGTCCATGTAGTTGAGCTGGATCTGGCAGAACGTCCAGTCGTGGCTGTCCACGATCTCCTTGAAGAGTGCCACGTCGTCGTGGAAGCTGAAGCCCAGGTGACCTATCTTTCCTTCCTTTATCTTATCCTCGGCCCAGCTGAACACGTCAAGGTCCCTCACGGTGGGCCACCTGGCGCGCCTCAGCCCGTGGAGCAGGTAGAAGTCGATCCTATCAGTCTGGAGCTTCCCAAGCTGCTCGTCCAGGTACCTATCGAAGTCGCTCCACTCGTTTATCAGCCACGTGGGCATCTTGGTGGCGAGCCGGACCCTCTCACGGTAGCCGTCCTTGAGGGCCTTAGCCACCAGCCCCTCGGACTCGCCTCGGTGGTAGGGGTAAGCCGTGTCCACGTAGTTTACGCCGTGGTCTATGGCGTACCTGATCATCTCAACGGCGTGGGGCTCATCTATCTTGCTCGTGTCGCCCCCTATCACGGGGAGCCTCATGGCGCCGAAACCCAGCGCCGAAACCTTCCAGTCAAGTCCTCCGAATTTACGGTACTTCAAACCTAGCACCTAGAATAGATGGGATGGGAACGTAAGCATCACATATAGAAGTTTCTCAGAGGTCTATCATGTCCTGTGGGTGGATTCTCCGCACCAGACCCGTCTTGTCGTAGTCCTTGTCCTCGCTGACGATGAACCCGATGTCGTTCTCGAGCATGGTCGCTATGTTTATTGCGTCTTTTGGTCTGAGGGGGTAGATCTCCATCACCTCCATGGCATGCATGAGAGTTGAGTGCTCCATGGCGTGCCTCGACAACCCCGGTAGCAGCATGAGGTTGCGAACGACTCTTAAAGCATCTCCGCGCGAGATCAGCCTCGATAGGAGGAAGAGGGTTTCCTCCAGGGTCTCAAGGCTGGTGGCTGCTTTAAGCTGCTGTTTCGCCACCCTATCCATGAGTTCGAGGCAGTGCCTGTGGCTCTCCGAGTCCTTGTCAACCGCGCTGATGAAGGTCGTGGAGTCTATGAAGTAGACAGGTTTTTCAGGCACTCTGGGCCCTGCCTCTGATAAACTCTTTCAGACGCTCCTCGTCAGAGAGCCGTTTCAGCTCCTGGGCTGACAACCCGATCGAGACCCGCTCCGCGAGCCGATGCAGGTCCTCCAGGGGATCCTCGGGGGTTTCCCTTATTCTCATGGTGATCTCGTCCCCTTTCACTATCATCGTCACTTCGTCACCTGCCTTTACGTCGTACTCCTCCCTGATCTCTTTAGGCAGGACGATGCGCCCCTGTTTCCCGATCCTAACCCGGTACATCTGTGTCACGCATATTCACCAGTGCCATTTAGTGTGATACGTGGCACATTATTTAAAGAGTGCCATATATTCGCCGCCCGCCACAGAGTCATGGACTGACTTTTATCCTAAACAGATCTCTATTTGCCTGATAATCATGGAGTCTGAAAGATTCGAGAGGGTCATGGCGGTAATGCGCAGGGAGGTGCCCGACAGGGTGCCCTGGAGCATCTGGGGCCACTTCCCCGCCGTGAACTGGCTCGACTACTACAGCTGGGAACTGGCAACCCGCAGCGGCGAGGAGTCCGCCAGGGCCCACATGGCGCTGCTGCGCGAGCTCGACTACAAGATGGACATGCTCAAGGTGACGCCCTACTACAGGTTCATGGCCATGAAGTGGGGCAGCGGGTTCGACTTCAGGGACAACGAGGAGGAGGCGCACACAGTCAGCACCGCCGTCAAGGAGCCCGGTGACTGGGATAAGCTATGGGTCCTCGACCCTAAGAAGGAGCTCCGCGAGTACGTGCGGTGCAACGAGGTTCTGGCGCGGGACCTGCGTAGGATGCCCTTCATCTACACCATCCCGAGCCCCATCATCCAGGCCATGAACGGCGTCGGCACCCCGGAGCGGGTGATGGAGGACATGAAGAGCAGCCCCGACGCCCTGAAGGAAGGCATGGAGACCATCACGGAGACCACCATCGAGTTCGCCAAGGCGTGCGTGGACGCCGGAGCCACCGGCATATTCTACGGCATCGGTGGCGGAGGCCGGGTCTGGCGGGAGC
>CAYPNN010000245.1:0-3561 GCA_964412065.1 uncultured Candidatus Bathyarchaeia archaeon | reverse complement strand
TGCTTATCCTCGCCACCTTGAGGCTCCCCAGCCTGTCGCTGAGGGGTCCGCCGATGAGGGCGCCCGAGCCGTAAGTAAGAAAGGTTATGGTACCGATCAGCCCTATGGTGCCGAAGCTGGCGCCCAGATCCGCCGTTATGTTGTCGAGTAGAGGAGGCAGCACCAAGAAGAGGCTGTGGTTCAGCGAGTGGGCGACTCCGAGGAGCAATAGGTTGAGTGTGTCCTTGTTCATGGCACAGGATGAATTATACGTATGTTTAGATGTTTTGATCCAATAGGAAGTCCGGGGTAATGGGGATGATGAAGCAGAAAAGGATTGCAGCGACGACAGTGGGGTTAGCCGCCGTCGACCTCGTCAGAAAGATGTGGTCGGGGCAAAGTCTATCGTTTAGTCAGCTGTTTTTCTACGTTCTCGGTTACTTATTCCTATCGATGTACCTCGCGTGGATTCAAGGCGAGATGAGGCTAGACTTCACTGGGCTGGCTTCTGTCCTGTGGCTCAACTTCTTCATCGTAGGCAGCTTCAGCAACATGATTGAAGGCTATTTCTTCACGAGCATCTTCGAGTCAGGCCTCGTATTCATTATGGGAGGCTTGGCCATGCTATTCTTCTCGGGGGTTCAGGCGGGGCTCGCTTCCTTCATTCTTGAGAAGGGAGAGAAGAGGCTGATGGGGAACCTCGTCAAGTATTTTGCAGACACAAAAGTGTTCGGCTGGTTTAAACGCATAACAATCGGGACGCTGAGCTACTTTCCGGTCTACTTCTTCTTCGGGATGCTGGTGAGTCCCTTCGTGATGCCCTACTACGGCGACCCCTCGTACGGGCTCGTGGTGCCACCTTTCACGGTGATAATCCCCGTGGAGATTCTGAGGGGCTTCCTGTACGTCGCCACGCTGCTACCGTTGGCCGCGTCCCTCGGAGCCGAACGAAGAACCAGCGCCGTAGCCTTCGCCGGGATGCTGTTCATAGCCGGCGCGTTCATACCCCTACTGGGTGACCAGGGGTTGCCGTCTCAGATAATCCCGTATCACCTGGCAGAGATCTTCGTCGACTCCGTCGTCTACGGTTATGTGCTAGCCCGAGTCTTCGCGAAGAAAAAAATTAGTTGACGAAACGAAGATTCAGCATGATCTTCTCAAGGCTCCACAATACATTTAATATGTCTTTCAACGGGTTCCAATGGTCACTGTGTATGTCTGTTACCCATACATAGATTCATTGAATTAGAAAAATGAGAAACTCTTCCTTTGAGATGGCTCTGAAGGTTGAGAGGGAGAACCCCGAGCTCGACGAGTCTATGCTAGAGTTCCTCAGCTGGCTGGAGGAGCTCAAGAGACTGAGGAACGAGTTCGACGCCCTCCTCTGCCAGTACGAGGAGAAGCGGGCGAGGCTAATCGAGTCCCTTCAAGAGTAGACCCCCGGATACATGAACCTGTTTTTAAAGCCAGAATAAGATAAAGAACCATGGACACACGGAGCATACTAGCGGGGCTAGTTATTGGATTAGTCTTCGGCGGAGGAGTTACCTACGCGTTCCTTCCATCGATTGGGGAGCAGGGGCCGCCTGGGCCGCAGGGAGAGCAGGGGCCGCCGGGACCCGAGGGATCCCAAGGGCTACCAGGGCCGCCGGGGCCCCAGGGAGAGCAGGGGCCCGAAGGAGACACAGGCCCACAGGGACCCACGGGACCACGAGGAGAACAGGGGCCCAAAGGCGAGAAAGGCGACCCGAGCTTCCA
Source organism: uncultured Candidatus Bathyarchaeia archaeon (assembly GCA_964412065.1). Taxonomy (GTDB): domain Archaea; phylum Thermoproteota; class Bathyarchaeia; order TCS64; family TCS64; genus RBG-16-57-9. The sequence goes on along the minus strand of CAYPNN010000245.1, from coordinate 1,824 downwards.
GATAACGCCGTTCGTGAAGGTCTACTGGGAGCAGCAGCGTAAATGGGACGGCGAGAAGGGTCAGCTCAACTTCTCTTGGGGTCTCAACTCGGGTCCCAGCGACCTCACCTGTTACCCAGAGAGCGCTGAGCCTGGGGACTACGTGGTTCTCCTAGGAGGAGAGGCGGATCCATTCGCCTTGGAGATTCAGATACCCGACACGAGTGAGGGAACCCATGTGATACTGGTTCATAACCTGGAGACAGGCGAGTTCGAGACGACCCTAGTCACCGTGACCTAACCCCCTTTTTTCTGGCTCTGAGTTTTAATAGTCAATACGTACTATTATGCATCTCATTCATGGAGATATGAATGATGTCAGATGAGTATGATGTGATCATAAGTGACGCCTACATCGTCGACGGTTCAGGCAAGGCTCCATACAAGGGCGCGGTCGGCGTGAAGGGCGACAAGGTTGCCGCCTTAGGGGCGGTGAAGGGAGACGCCAAGAAGGTGGTGGAAGCCAAGGGTCTCTACGCGTCGCCGGGCTGGATAGACGCCCACAGCCACGGTGACTCCACCCTACTCTTCTTCCCGAAGGCCGAGAGCTACGTGATGCAGGGGGTCACCACCTTCGTGGGCGGCGAGTGCGGGGGCAGCCAGGGGCCATTCGGCGAGATGATGGGGTTACCGGGTATCGCCAGCGAGCACATAGACGAGCTGGAGCCCCACAAGTACTACCCCAAGAACCAGGTGTTCCCCCGCGAGGACGTGAACGAGTTGATGAAGAGGCACTACGGGTGGGAGGTGGACTGGAGCACCCTGGGAGAGTGGATGGACAAGGTGGAGAAGGTGGGAGTCTCCATGAACGCCGCGCCCCTCGTGGGCCAGGGGACTTGCAGGGTCAACGTGATGGGCAACGACTACAAGCGCCACAGCACCCCCGAGGAGCTGGAGAGGATCGAGGAGCTCCTCCACCAGGCCATGCGGGAGGGAGCCATCGGCATCAGCGCGGGCCTCGACTACGACCCCGGCGTCTGGGCGAGCATGGACGAGATCAACGAGTGCGTGAGCATCATGAAGGAGTACGGCGGCGTCTACTGCCCCCACTGGAGGCGGACAGGCCGCAGGCGCGACGTAAAGTTCGGGGAAACCCGCAGCAACAAGGTCGACGGCCTCCTTGAGAGCATCAACACGTGCCGCGTCACCGGAGTCAAGACAAACATAGCCCACCTAACCCCCGGCTGGAGGCTTGTGCCGGAGGGCCACGACTACATGGAGGAGCACAACATCAGGGCGACCCTCCAGTACTTCGACGACGCCCTCAAGGAGGGCCTGGACATCAGCTTCGACAGCATGCCCTGGTTCCTCCCCGGAGGCTTCGACGTCATGCCCTACCTCAGCAGCATCCTCACACCGTGGCTCAAGGAGGCCGGCAGCCGGGAGAGGTTCGCCGAGCTCCTCAAGGTACCAGACTACCGCGAGGAGATCGTCGACGCCCTCAAGAACGGTAAGTGGTTCATCAGGCTGGCGTACAGCCCCAACAGCAACCCCCAGTGGGCGGAGAACATATGGGTCAGCAAACACAAGGACGAGAAGCTGGCTGGAAAGAACGTCGCCCAGATAGCGGCGGAGCGGGAGAAGCCGCAGCTGGACACATGGTTTGACCTCATCTGCGAGGACCCGGACGCCATGGGCTACACAGCGGGGACAGCCGACACAGGCAACTTCCCGTGGAAGCCTTACAGGGCGCTCATGTTCCAGCACAGGTGCGGAAGCCTCAGCCTGGACCAGTCCGTCCACGACTACAAGTACAGGATGAAGAAGCCTCCATACAGGAGGCCG